>JABWAJ010000312.1 GCA_013361075.1 Saprospiraceae bacterium
GCTACAATCAAATCACCGACATTCGTTTTTTGGAAAAGCTCACCAGGTTGAGCTCCTTAGACCTCCGCTCCAATCAAATCAGCGACATTCGGCCATTGTCAAAATTGGATAAGCTTAAAAAAATTGTTTTGAATGACAATCGGATTACCGACTTGTCCTCGATTTGGGAGTTTCTGATCCATCAGGGATTAACCGTTGCGTGGAAAGATTCGTATGACACCAAAAATAGCGAAATCAACCTTAAAAACAATCCTTTCACAACACCGCCGGTGGAGGTGGTGCAGGAGGGGCAGGAAGCGGTTGTTAATTATTTCCGGCAGCTTGAAGAACAGGATGGCACAGAGCCCCTCTACGAAGCAAAACTCCTGATTGTAGGAGAGCCCGGAGCTGGAAAAACAACTTTACTCAAAAAATTAGAAAATCCGGACTATGTGGTACCGGAAGGTGGTGATAAAACCTTGAAATCAACTGTTGGTATCAATATTCTGGAAGGCTGGACATTCCCGTATTTGCAAGATGATCGCATCTCTTTCAAAGCCAATATTTGGGATTTCGGAGGTCAGGAAATTCAGTACATGACCCACCATTTTTTTCTCACGCCGCGGGCACTCTACGTTTTGGTAGCCGACGACCGAAAGCAAAATACCGAGTTCGATTATTGGTTTAGGATCATTAACCTGTTGGGGAGAGAGAGTGACCACGAAAAAATCAGCGTACTAGTCGTGCTTAATGAAATCAACCACCAATCGGTGACTAATTTTAATGTCAGTGACTATCGCAGAGATTATCCGGGTATGGATATCTGGGTATGCGAGGTAGATTTTTCCAAAAACGACTTTCGCAGTGCCAGTTTGAGAACGACCATACAGGAAATGCTTTGTACGCTTCCGCATGTAGGCGACCCCCTGCCACGTTTATGGCGCTCTATCCGGGACGATTTGTTCACCTGCCGAAATGAAAAAGCTCACATTACTTTTGAAGATTTTGCTGCTGTTTGTGGGGAAGTGCGCAACGGCAAACGCTTAACCCGGGAAGAAGACCAGCGTTACCTCAGCCGCTACCTGCATCGACTGGGGGTTATGCTGCATTATCAGGACGATGATTCTTTAGCCAATTTTGTAATTCTGCGCCCGCAATGGGCTGTAGATGCAGTATATAGCGTATTACAGGATGCTAAGGTTGAAAAAAATCAAGGGCATTTTTCCGCTGAAGACCTGAAGGCTATTTGGAAAAACTATACTCCTGACGAGCGCAGCCGGCTGTTGAGTTTAATGAAAAAGGATAAATTCGAGATTTGTTATCCTTCGCCCAAAGGAGACGACCATTATATTGCGCCACAATTATTGCCTTCGGCTCGACCTGATTATTTGTGGGACAACGCCCAAGCCATGAAATTCCGCTACCTGTATCCTTTTATGCCCAAGGGCTTGATCAGCAGGTTTATTGTACGAACAAATGAAGACATTGCTTCGGAAGGGAGTTTAGTCTGGAAAGAAGGCGTCGTATTAGCATCCAGCAATAAGGATTGCCGTGCACAAATCATTCAGCGAAAAACCATCAAGGAAGGTTTGGAAGTACTGGACATTGAACTTATCGGTGCAGAACGGGAACGCAAGTATTTGTTGCGCCACATCATGCAGGTTGTAGAATCCATACACCAAAAATCTTTCCGGCACATTTCATTTGAACGTATGGTGCCTTGCAATTGTGAACATTGCGCCGACAATCCTACCCCTACATTCTTCGAGTATTCGGAGTTGTTGAAATATGAAGATCAAAATGTGCCCACCATTCGATGTTCTAATATCATAATAAAAGATGTTCCGGTTCGTGAGTTATTAGAAGGCGTTTTTGAAAAAGAAGCGATTGATTCCATGCTGGAACAGCAAGGGCAACGAAGGCATGAAGGATACGGCGGCATCAATATATACATGCCACCTTATCCCGAAATGCAGCCCCGTCAGCCATTAGAATTGAATCCATCACCATCACCACCTCAACCAGAAGCTCCGAAAAAATGGTATGAAAATATACCCTGGTGGGTCTGGTCGGTTGTAGCCTTTTTTGGGGTTTTGCTGTATAGCCAATGGGTAATTGGGAATGCCAAAGTTTCAGTAGGTTTGGGCGTTGCCGCAGCGTTATGGGTGTTTTCTATTAATCCTTCCCGGCGTTATATGAGTGTACTTTGGGCATTGGTCGGCATTTTCCTCGCCATCAACTCTTTTACCCTTCAAGTCTTACTTAATATTGTTTCGCCGGATCAGAGTTCAAAAGGGCATTTTAAATTTGAAATTTCTGATCCATCAGACTGGATTAGTGCGGTATTACTTTTACTGATCCCGGTTTTTGGCTGGCTGGATTATAAATCTCGTAAGTGAGCGCGCGATAACACAACAAGGTATAATGATCCGGAATTGGCGAAAAATGAATTTCTGCAACCATTAGCTGCCGAAATTAGCCCTATCTTCGCATCCGCTCCCAAAAACCGCCATTTTTCCACCACAACACACACCATGCCGCGCTACAAACTCACTTTAGAATACGAAGGCACCCGCTACAAAGGCTGGCAACTGCAAAAAAACGCCCGCACGGTGCAGGGCACCATCATGGATGTTTGCAAAAATATTTTTCAGACCGATGATTTTGAATTGCAGGGTGCCGGGCGCACCGATGCCGGGGTACACGCCCTGGGCCAGGTGGCGCATTTGGACATCAAAACCTCCAACCTGCCGTTGCAAACCCTGCTGTTGCGCCTGAACGACCAGTTGCCGCACGACATCAACATCCTGTCGGTGGAAAAAGCCGACGCGCGGTTTCATGCCCGCCACCACGCCGAAGCGCGCAGCTACGTGTACCACATCGCAACGCGGCGCACCGGATTGGCCAAACAATACGTGTGGTGGGTGAAAGATGCGCTTAATCTGGAAGCCATGCAGCAGGCCGCGGCGTCCATGCAGGGGTTTCACAACTTTGCGTCGTTTACCGACGACATGCCCGAAGACAAATCCACGATGGTAGAGTTGATCGAATGTTCGGTGCAGGTCAACGGCGGGTTGATTGATGTGCGCGTGGTGGGTTCGCATTTCCTCTGGAAAATGGTGCGGCGCATGGTGGGCGTGCTGGTGGAAATCGGTCGGGGGAACCTGCCCGTAGAAAAAGCAGCCGATTTTTTGCAAACCTATAGCCGCGATCCGGCCAAACTGACCGCGCCACCATCAGGGTTGTTCTTAGACAAGGTTTATTACGACAAAGCAGAGCTGGAAAGTGGTAAGCCGAAAGGGAAAGCCGGGAGTTTGGGGATGGTGTTTAATTTTTGAGGGAAATTGGCGAGTTGGCAAGGGGCAAGGGGCAAGGGGCGAGGGTGAATAAGTAAAAGGCAACTTTTAGCATCAGTGATGAAAAAGTTGCCTTTTACCCGTTGCAAACTTACCTGTTTGCCTTATGAAAACCGTTACTTACGCGAGCGCAGCAACGTGTTTCATCAGTTTGCTTTTCAGGTTGGAAGCTTTGTTCCGGTGCCAGGTGTTGCGCTTGGCGAGTTTATCGACCATGCTCAATACTTTAGGCAGGAACGTTTGTGCGTCCGTTTTATCCTCTATTTCGCGCAGCTTTTTGATGGCTGTACGGGTAGTTTTTTTGTAAAAGCGATTGTGTACACGACGTTTTTCGTCCTGACGAATCCTTTTCTGTGCTGATTTATGGTGTGCCATAAGACCTTAAATTCCTGATTATTGGTATCTCTTTTTCAAATTGGACTGCAAATATACACACTATTTCAAGTTTCAAAGCTCCGGGGTGAAATTTTTTAGTGTTTAAGTCCAACTCCATGCCAAAAACTGCGTTAATCTGTTCAGTTTATGTTTGGAAAGAAACATAATTCGGGCTGCATTTTGCGGAAAAGCACCGATATTTGCAGCACTTTTGAAACACGTACCCATTTACAGGTTCAGAAAATCACAACCATACCCAATGAAGGATTTTTCTTTCATATCCAACGCGCATCCGGCTTTCATAGAATCGCTGTACGAACAGTACCAGCGCGACCCCGAACTGGTGGAAGAAAGCTGGCGTACTTTTTTTAAAGGCTTCGATTTCGCCCATTCCAGCAACGGGCACAGCAGCAATGGAACTGCTACAGCCGTGGCTTTTAATGAAAAAGAAATTCAGGTATTGTCCTTGATCCGGGCTTACCGGGACCGGGGGCACCTGGAATCCACGACCAACCCGATCCGGAAACGCCGCGATCGCCGTGCCACCCTCAACATTGAGGACTTTGGCTTGTCTGAAGCCGACTTAGACAAGGTATTTGTGGCCACCAAAGAGGTGGGTCTGCATAATGCAACGCTGCGCGAAGTCATTTCGCACCTGCGCAAAGTGTATTGCGGCAACATCGGTTTTGAGTACCATCACATCGAAGACCGCGAAAAGCGCCGGTGGATCCGCACCCAAATCGAAAAGCACCACCCTGATAATCACTACGATATTCCACTTGACAAAAAGCGCCGCATTCTCGAAAAACTGAACGGTGCCGTTGGCTTCGAGCAATTTTTACACACCAAATACATCGGCCAGAAGCGTTTTTCCATTGAAGGGGCCGAAACAACCATCGTCGCACTGGACGGCATGATCAATAAAGGTGCGGAACTGGGCGTAGAGGAGTTCATCATCGGCATGGCCCACCGGGGTCGCCTGAATGTGCTGGCCAATACGATGGGCAAAACCTACCAGCAGATTTTCAACGAATTCGAAGGCAATATTCCCAAAGACATGAGCTTTGGGGACGGCGACGTGAAATACCACCTTGGGTATTCCTCTCAGGTGCAAACGACCTCAGGCAAGCAGGTGCACCTCAAACTGACGCCTAACCCTTCGCATCTTGAAGCAGTTAATCCGGTAGTAGAAGGCTTTTCCCGCGCCAAAGCCGACCTGCTCTACGGACGGGATTACGACCGCATTCTGCCGATCCTCATCCATGGCGACGCAGCAGTGGCCGGGCAGGGCATTGTGTACGAAACGGTGCAGATGAGCAAATTAGACGGGTATTATACCGGGGGAACCATGCACTTCGTCATCAACAACCAGATTGGCTTTACCACTGATTTCGACGAAGCGCGCTCTTCCACCTACTGTACCAGTGTGGCCAGTGTGGTGCAGGCGCCGGTTTTCCATGTCAACGGCGATGACCCGGAAGCGGTTTTGTTTGCAGTAGAGCTGGCTATGGCTTACCGCCAAAAATTCAACAACGACGTCTTTATTGACATGGTCTGCTACCGCAGGCATGGCCACAACGAAGGCGACGACCCGGAGTTTACGCAGCCGGATATGTACAACATCATCAACAACCACCCCAACCCCAGAGAGATTTATTCCAAAAAGCTCATTGCACGCGGCGATGTAGATGGCCAGCTGGCCGAAGAAATGGAGAAAACTTTCTGGCAGGACCTCCAGCAACGCCTGGACGAAGTGCGTCAAAAGCCACTTCCTTACCAGTACCAGGAGCCTGAACAAGCCTGGCGGCAGTTGAAAAAACTGACTACCGGCGCCGATTACGAAGTTTCACCTCCTACCGGCATCGCCAAAGCGGAGATTGATAAAATCGTAACGCACCTGATGACGATTCCGAAAGGTTTTGCACCGCTGGCTAAAGTAAACCGCTTGCTGAAGGGCAAACAAAAACTGCTGGAAGAAGGAAAACTCGACTGGGCTATGGGTGAATTGCTGGCCTATGCAAGCATCCTGCTGGAAGGCAAAAATGTGCGGATGAGCGGCCAGGACGTCAAACGCGGTACCTTCTCACACCGCCACGCGACCCTGCGCGACGCCAACGATTACCACTCGATCAACCGCCTGGACGGGATTGCCGAAAACCAGGGCCAGTTCATGATCTACAACTCTTTGTTGTCGGAATTTGCCGTCATGGGTTTTGAATTTGGCTATTCGCTGGCTTCTCCCGACCACCTGGTAATTTGGGAAGGCCAGTTTGGCGACTTCTTCAACGGTGCCCAAACAATGGTAGACCAGTTCATCGTGTCTTCTGAATCAAAATGGCAGCGCCAAAGCGCGCTGACGCTGCTGTTGCCGCACGGCTATGAAGGCCAGGGGCCGGAGCACTCCAGCGGACGCATCGAACGCTTCCTGCAAAACTGTGCAGAATTCAACATCACGGTAGCGAATGTAACGACACCCGCGAATTTTTTCCACCTCATGCGCCGCCAGTTGGCACGACCTTTCCGCAAACCGCTGGTGGTCATGTCGCCAAAGTCGCTGCTTCGTCACCCCGATTGCGTTTCTCCGTTGTCGGCTTTTGAAACAGGCAGCGCTTTCCGCGAAGTCCTTGACGATCCGGCAATTGGCAAAGGCGATGCGAAAAAAGTCAAGCGTTTGCTGCTGTGCACCGGCAAGGTTTATTACGACCTTCTGGATCGGAAAAACAAAACGGAGCGCAAAGACGTCGCCATTGTGCGGGTAGAGCAACTGTATCCTTTCCCGGAAAAACAGCTGGAGGAAGTGTTCAAAAAATATGCCGGTGCAGAAGCGATTTGGGTACAGGAAGAGCCTGCCAATATGGGCGCCTGGACGCATGTACAAACCTTTTGCCCGCACAAAGAACTTCAGTTGATCTCCCGCCGCCGCAGTGCTTCTCCGGCAACGGGTTTCAAAAAGGTACACGACCTGCAACAGGAAGAAATTGTGACGAAAGCATTGGGATAGGGGTTTTGGTTTATGGATTTTTCAGGTGTCGGACACCTTCGGAGG
>JABWAJ010000313.1 GCA_013361075.1 Saprospiraceae bacterium
CTGTTGGGTAGTGAAATTAGATGCTTCCGGCGCTATTCAGTGGCAACGGACCCTCGGCGGCACCGATGCAGATGGAGCAACTGACATCCGGCAAACAAGCGATGGCGGCTACATTCTCGGCGGACAGACAGAATCCGATGACGGCGACGTGTCGGGGCATCACAACAACCGGGATCTCTGGGTCGTAAAATTAGGACCAACGGGCACCATTGAGTGGCAGCGGGCACTGGGTGGTTCCGGCAACGAAAATATGGGCTCAGTTCGGGAAACAACTGACGGGGGATATTTCGTTTGCGGCACCGCCGGCTCCAGCAATGGCGATGTTGTAGGCAATCATGGCGTAGTCGATATTTGGGTGCTCAAATTAGGCCCGACGGGTGCCATCCAATGGCAAAAAACGCTGGGTGGTTCGGCAATCGATTTCGCCAATGCAGGCTTGCAAACCACAGACGGCGGGTACGTCGTTGCCGGCTACACCAAATCCACAGATGGGGATTTGTCTTTCAGCCGCGGTGAAGAAGATGTCTGGATCATTAAACTAACCGCAACCGGCACCATTGAATGGAGCAATACTTTCGGGGGCAACAAGCAAGACCTTTCAACTTCCATACGGCAGGTTGCTGACGGGGGGTATATCGTCACAGGTGCAACCAATTCTACCGATGGTGACGTCACTAATCTTCAGGGGCCCGGGAGTACGGACATTTGGTTGTTGAAAATAACCACCGAAGGCACCCTGGAATGGGAAAAAACCCTCGGAGGTGCAAAAACCGATATCGCGACTTCTATTGAAGCAACCAACGACGGTGGTTTCATTTTGCTGGGCAACTCCGAATCAAGCGACGGTCAGCTTTCCAGCAATTATGGATCGTTGGACTGCTGGGTTGTCCGGTTGGATCCTACAGGTAACATCATTTGGCAAAAATCCATCGGCGGTACGAATGACGATCAGGGATTTTCTATTTTCCAGACCACAGATGGTGGATTTATCCTGAATTCAGGCGTGTATTCCAACGACATTGACGTCAGTGGCAATCATGGAAATGCTGATTTTTGGGTGGTCAAACTCAGTTCGGGCATTACCGGCGTTGAAGATGCGCCTGCCCCGGAATCTTCGGCTCTGAGCATTTTTCCCAACCCGGCTTCCGGCCTTGTCCGCATCACACTCGATCGGGAAGCCATTCCGGTACAGGCAGTGCTTACTGACATGAGTGGCAAAATGCTTTACGCAAAAAACATCGACAACGCCGGCTATCTGGATGTTTCCGATCTTCCCGGCGGCGTTTACGCGCTCACCGTAACAGATCAAAATGGCATCCGGTATTCAGGTAAAGTCGTTCGTTAAAGCCAGTTTAAACCAATAAATATATGCTAATATGAAAAAAATTCTGACCCTTTTGTGTTGTGCGATGGCCATCAGCGCATTTGCTCAGCCAGTCATTGAATGGCAACGAGTATTCGGAGGCAGTAACCGCGACCTCGGCGCTGAAATTCAGCCTACAGAGGATGGAGGATACATTGTTGCAGGGATTACCTATTCTTCCAACAGCGGCGACGTAGGCCCAACACAAGGTGATGGCGACTACTGGGTGGTAAAAATAGACGCCGTTGGTGCGATTGAATGGCAGCGAACCCTGGGCGGCAGCGACACAGATTGGGCACGGGCTGTTCAGCAAACTAAGGATGGGGGCTATATCCTGGGAGGACAAACTGAATCCGACGACGGCGATGTGTCGGGTAACAACGGCAACGAAGATATTTGGATTGTCAAATTGAGCCCAACGGGTGCCCTGGAATGGCAACAGGTGCTTGGTGGAACCGGAAATGATTTTTTGGAATCTGTGCGGCAAACCACTGATGGTGGTTATTTCGTCTGCGGCACTGCCGGTTCATCGAATGGAGATGTATCAGGCAATCACGGGTTGACCGATGTTTGGGCCATCAAGTTAAACGCTACAGGCGCCATTCAATGGAAAAAAGCCCTTGGCGGCTCTAACTTCGATGGTGGCCTGGATGGCATTCAAACCACTGATGGCGGATTTGTGTTGGCAGGCTCTGCCAGCTCCATAGACGGAGACCTTTCCTTTAGCCTCGGGGAAAAGGACGTCTGGATTGTCAAATTAACCGCAGAAGGCTCCACAGAATGGGGTTACATTTTCGGTGGAGACAAGGAAGACGTGCCGACGTCTATCATCCAGGCCAATGACGGGGGCTATATTGTTGCCGCTTTTACCTATTCTTCCAATGGCGACGTCGTTGGCAATCATGGCGGAGGCGATAGTTGGGTGCTGAAATTGAGCGCCACCGGCCTTCTGGAATGGCAACGTACTTTGGGGGGAAGCAATTCTGATGTTCCTTATTCCATCCGGCAAACCAGCGATGGGGGATATATTGTAGCTGTCACTACCTATTCAACCGATGGCCAGGTGACGAGTCACTATGGAAATCAGGATTGCTGGCTCGTCAAATTGGATGGCTCCGGCAATGTCACCTGGGAAAAAACCCTTGGAGGCAGCGGCGAGGATCAGATCGCTGGAACAGAACAAACTGCTGATGGCGGTTATATTCTGGTAGCCTATTCCAATTCTACAAACGGTGATGTCAGCGCTAACCTCGGGGAGGAGGATTTTTGGGTGGTCAAACTCAGTTCCGGAATTACCGGCACTGATGACGATCCGACTCTGGAACCGGCAGCTCTGAGCATTTTCCCCAACCCGGCTTCCGGACTTGTTAAGCTAACGCTGGATCGGGAAGCCGCTCCTGTTCACGCCGTACTTACGGACGTGAGTGGCAAAATGCTTTACGCAAAAAACATCGACGACGCTGGTTATCTGGATGTTTCCGACCTTCCTTCCGGCGTTTATTCGCTCACCGTGACAGATTCAGAAGGAGGTAAGTACAGGAGCAAAATCCTGAAGCAATAATTTTGGGTAACGATGTATGGGCGGCTGTGAATGCCGTCCATACATTTTGTCAAAAAAAAACGTCAAATTTGCGCCTGAAAGCAAAATTCACATGAAAAAGAGCATTTTTCTAATTGCAATGCTGTTCCTGCTGCAAGGACGCAGTTCCGCACAGGGCTATTATTTTGGCGTTAAAGGCGGGCTCTCCTTAGGGGTACAAAGCTGGAATGGCTTCGAGCGCGACCCTCTGGTGGCTTACCACGGCATTGCCTTTATTGAAAGCCTTTCGGAAGGCAACCGGTTTTCTCTGTTTGCACAAGCTGGCTACCACCAAAGAGGCAGCGCATTCCGCAACCAATTTTTCACCAATGTTTTTAACGGCGGCTACACCCGGGCACCGGCTACCGAATTCATTTTCAACAACGCTGCACTGACCCTTGGCGGCAAACAGAAATATGACTTTGCAAAAGGAACCAAAGTGTATTATATGTTTGGAATCCGGGGAGAATATACCTTAAGTACCAATCTTGGTGACTACGAAGAGTTCAATGAATTGAACCCAGGGTTTGCCATTTATCCATTCAACACTTATGAATTCATTCGCCGGATCAATTATGGCATCATGGTTGGCGGCGGATTCGAGGTAGAGTTGTCTGAATTTGTTGGCGGCATGATTGAATTTTCGGTCAATCCCGATTTTTCAGACCAGTACCGCCAGCCGCCGATTCCAAATGTCACGGATCCCTATACCAATGAATCGCGCACCGTTCCCGAACGCCGCATTCGCAACCTGACTTTTGAAGTGAGCCTCGGCCTGCGTTTTTTGCGAAAAATAATCTATATCGAAGACTAAATTGTTGTTATGTCCATGATGATACTCAGAGGTGAAAATCTCGTTCGCGTATACGGCCAACGACAAGTAGTGCGCGGGGTTTCCATTGAGGTACGTCAGGGCGAAATTGTCGGCCTGCTGGGCCCCAATGGTGCCGGAAAAACCACGACCTTCTACATGGTGGTGGGATTCATCCGGCCTACCGGCGGCAATGTTTTCCTCAATGATGAAGAAATCACCAGTTTGCCCATGTACAAACGCGCCCAGCGTGGCATTGGCTACCTGCCACAAGAGCCCTCCGTATTCCGGAAACTAAGTGTGGAAGACAACATCATTGCGGTGCTGGAAATGACTTCCCTTACGCGTGAACAGCAACGAGCTAAACTGGAGGAGCTGATCAGCGAATTTGGCCTCGAAAAAGTGCGCAAAAGCAATGGCGATACCTTATCCGGCGGCGAACGACGACGAACGGAAATTGCCAGAGCATTAGCTACTGACCCAAAATTCATTTTGCTCGATGAGCCTTTCGCCGGCATTGACCCCATTGCTGTCGAGGACATTCAATCCATCGTTGCAAAACTCAAAACCAAAAACATTGGCATCCTCATCACCGACCACAATGTGCAGGAAACCCTTTCCATTACCGACCGCGCTTACCTCATGTTCGAGGGGCAAATTCTAAAAGCTGGCACTGCGGAAGAATTGGCCGCAGATGAAATGGTGCGCAAAGTCTATCTGGGCAAACATTTCGTGCTGCGCAGGAAGGTGGTAGATTGATTAGTTGGCAGGATGGCAGTTGGCAGGGGGCTTTCGATGAAGATGGAGGTTGGAGGTTGTTGAATTGAAAAACGAAAACAGCTCGAAAACTAATCAATATTTTGAAAATCAATTAATTAAACGCCAATAAAAGAAACACTCCTGCTAACTGAAAAACTAAAAACTCAATCACTAAACACCAAACATCATCCAATACCCAACTCCCCTGCCAACTGCCAACTGAAAAGCTGCCAACTGAAAAACAATCAACCATGATTTAAAATGAAAATTTTAATTGTACTCATCCTCCTTGTCGTTACCCTCGGGAGCGGTTGTACCGAGCGTGAAATCCGCCTCAGTGCCAACGACCGGCAAATCGTGGATACGATTTACCTGCGCAGGCTCGACTCCCTGCGCCCGATCTGGGATACCCTCTGCGTTACCAACCGCCAGAAAATGCTGGATGCGGCAGTGGATTCATTAGTACGTACCCGGCTGGAAGAAGAAGCACGGCTTCGTGCAAGAATCAAACAACAAGAGCAATGAAACGCACTGTCTCCATCTCCCTGCCTTTTGTGGTATTGGCATCCCTGATTTTTGCTGCCCTGAATGCCTGCCAAAGCGAAGCAAATCGTTTGGAAGCCAGGCAAATGGCAATTGATCAGGAAGTAGCCCGAAAACTGGAGGTTTATCGCAAGATCAAAGAACAAAACTGCCGCGATGAAGTATTGACAGCGGCTTCACTGATTGCTGATTCGCTGATCATTGCCAATGCCCGCATGCAGTTGGATACCACATTGAAGCCTCCAAAACCGTTTAAACCGGAGCCCCCTACCCTGCAAACGCTGATTGACTCTGTGCCCGTAAAACCCCTGTTTCCGGGTGACCGCAAAAAATCGCCAAAGGATACAACCTCAAAAAATTAATGCGATCACAAAGCCCGAAAGCCCGGTTTTGAATTAAGTCGGTTCAAACCGGCTGTTGGTCCGCTTAAATGGCACAAAAGGGTGATTTTTGATAGATTTGGTATAGGGCGCGCATCCTTAGCTGTGTTTTTTCGTAACTTACTTCGTCTTGTTTATGTTCTCCGATGATAAAAAGTCATTAAGTTCGCGGCGCTTTGTGTAAGAACAACACGTCTTCAAAATTAGATAATGTTACTCTGGATCATTTTCATCGTTCTGATTTGCTTTTTTTTGGCGCTTGACCTGGGAGTTTTCAACAAAAACCCGCACGTTGTCAGCACGCGTGAAGCCTTTGGATGGACTGCCCTCTGGGTATCAATATCTTTACTCTTCAGCATTGTTGTTTACTACGCCTACGAGAACGACTGGGTTTCCGGCGACCTGACCGGCTCCAAAGCAGTTTTGCTTTATCTGAGCGGTTACCTGGTAGAACAGTCGCTGAGTATGGACAACATCTTCGTTATTGCCATCATTTTTTCTTATTTCCAGGTACCGAAACAATACCAGCACCGGGTGCTTTTCTGGGGCATTTTGGGCGCTTTGGTGTTCAGGGGCATCATGATTGCACTTGGCGCAGCTCTTATTCATCAGTTTGAATGGATCATTTACGTCTTCGGGGTCTTTTTGCTCTATTCTGCCTACAAAATGCTCACTGTCGGCGAGGCTGTACACCCGAGTAAAAACCCAACCATCAAGTTTATCCGGCGCTTTTTTGCGGTAAGCACCACTTACGAGCAGGATAAGTTTTTCGTGCGCAAAAGGGGATTACTGGTAGCTACCCCGCTGTTTGTGGCGCTGATGGTAGTGGAAACGACCGATATCCTGTTTGCATTCGATTCTATTCCGGCCATTTTCGGCATTACCACCGACCCATTTCTGGTGTTTACTTCGAATATTTTTGCCATCATGGGCCTGCGTTCGTTGTATTTCGTGCTGGCATCCGTGCTCGATAAATTCCAGTACCTGAAGTACAGCTTAGTCGCCATCCTTTTTTTCGTGGGGATCAAAATGTTGCTGCACGACGTCTGGAAACCGGAAGAATGGATGTCGCTGGCCGTAATTTTTGTTGCCCTGGCAACAGGGATTGCCGTTTCGCTGATTAAGGCCAAAGACGTGGTTCCAACTCCTGTGGAGGAAGAATTTGCCGATTGACCAGGTATCCGGCCAATGCCAATGCTACAAATCGACCAGTTTTTGAACAAAACCCCTTTTCCAAATGTACTTTGTGTACCGCAGGCAAAAAAGCCGGCGCACCATCACAAAAACAGCAACCCATGCCCTGGAAGTGGTACGATAGC
>JABWAJ010000314.1 GCA_013361075.1 Saprospiraceae bacterium
ATTAACAATGCGCAAAATATTGACAATAGGCTTGATGTGTTCTTTTTTTGCTTGTACCTCAATTGCTCAAACCTGGACCGTTTATTTAAGTGGCAATGAATATTATCCGCTAAACAGCAGTGTCAAAAGTTACTACCCGATCCTTTGGTATTCTTCCGGAGATGACCGCGGCATATTGTTGGGCGGACTTGGTGCCGGTATTTCCTATGAACACCGCTACCAAACCATGTTTTCCGTCAAATACCAGGCCAACCTGCAACGATCAGTCTTTTACGACGAACCTTATTTTGCCACAGATGAGAATGGGTTTGTTTTGGCAGCACTGATTGGGATAAATACCAACTACAACGCGACATTGCTGTGCATTCCACGCCACCACATGGGTAAATGGACCCTTGGACTGGGACTGGGAAGCCGGATCAATGCTTATGCAAAGGTTGATTATGGAGAGGCAATTGTTAATGGAGAAAAAAAAGATTTGAACCTTCGAAGCAAGGTTTTGCGACCGTTGGTGTTGACGATACCCCTTGAGGTTTCCTTTCAACCCTGGCTGCACTGGGTATTCAATTTCAGGGCAGAATATGGCGTAACGCGTGCCTCAAGACTGACGGGCCACCCATCCGAGCGAAGTTTATCCGCAGTGATTGAAGTGGGGTATAGGTTTGTTAAAATCCTGAAGGAGTAATGTATACATGTTAGCTTCACGGGTACCGCGATAACATTCATGACCCCATGTTTATCGGGTTTCAGATAGCCTCTGTCTAAACATGCATCTCATCCGGGATTTTTGCCGTATTTTTGGCAAATACAGACCAACTTTCATGACATCATCTGCAATGTTCAAAACTTTTTGCTGGTTGCTGGTTGCCTGGGTGGGTATTGGCAGCCTGCATGCCCAGGATTTTGTTTTTTCGGTTGAAGAAGTACCCAACCCGAAAGACCGGGGCAATGGCTATGTCAGCGACAACAACCACCTGCTTTCGGAAGACGCAGTGACGCAACTGAATCTGCTGCTGGCCTCTATGGAAAACAAATCTACCGCACAAATGGCGGTAGTTGTAGTGCCCAGTATCGGCGAAGAAGTACCTAAAGATTTTGCGACTCGGCTCTTCGAACACTGGGGCATTGGCCAAAAAGGTGCCGATAACGGGTTGTTGCTGCTTATTGTTACAGACCAGCGCCGTGCAGAAATTGAAACTGGTTATGGCCTCGAAGGCTTGCTGCCGGATATCGTTTGCCTGCGTATTCTGCTGGAAGAACTGGTACCGCGTTTTCAGCAACAGGATTACGATGGCGGTGTTGTTGGTGTCGTAAAACGGGTAAAATCCCTCTTGGAAGACCCCGAAGCACTGGCTGAATTGCGTGCAGCGCTGGATCCGCAGCGTGGCTGGCCCAGAGTGATGGGCGAACGCATCCACCCTGGTATTTATTGGTACGGTATGGCCTCGTTGTTTTTTGGATTGGGCGTCGTTCTGTGGCTGCTGATCAACCTGTTCAACAAAGAGGATTTGTACGATAAATACCGCCATATCCGGTATGTGAAATCCCTGATTTTTATTTTCCTTTTCCCGATACCTTATCTGGTGCTTTATTTCGTTTTGAAAGGTGTGTTGAACCGCCTCCGCAACCAACGGCGGTTTAGCAAAATCAATGGGTTGCCGATGCACAAAATGACGGAGGAAGAAGATGATGCTTACCTTGAGAAAGGCCAGGTCACCGAAGAGGTTCTGGGAAGTATTGACTACGATGTTTGGGTGACGGACGATGGGAGTGATGTCATGATTTTGAAATATGCCAGTCGTTTTTCCAAATATTCGGCCTGCCCGGAGTGCAAATTCAAGACTTACAGCTACGTTAGTTCCCGGGTGATTTCCCCGGCCACCTATACCTCATCCGGTAGCCAGGAACTCATTTACGAGTGCAAAAACTGCAATTACTGCAAACGTGACATTGTGACGATTCCAATGAAAACCCATTCTTCTTCAAGCAGCGGCGGATCCAGAAGTGGCGGCGGCAGTTGGGGCGGTGGGTCCTCCGGCGGTGGTGGAGCAGGCGCAAGTTGGTAATTTGCGGTACCCGGGAGAGCTTTTCCATATCAGTACGGGATTCCACCAACAAATCGCTTATTTTTGCCGGGCAACCAACAATCTGCACTTACGTGTTCATACGACCGGTTATCAAACAGCTCACGCTGACCAATTTTAAAAATTATGCCCAAGAGCGCATTGCTTTCGGGGATTCGCTCAATTGCATAACGGGGCAAAATGGTATGGGCAAAACCAATCTGCTCGATGCCATTTATTACCTCTGTATGGGCAAAAGTTATTTTGCTCAAAATGAAGCGCAGATTGCTTTTCATGAATCGGACTTTTTCAGAATCGAAGCCCGGATTGACCTCGAAGGAAAAGAAGAAAAAATTGTAGCTAAAGTTATTCCGCGCAGGCAAAAAATCTTCGAACGAAACGATGTGGCCTACAAAAAAATTTCAGAACATGTAGGCACACTGCCGGTTGTGATCATTGCACCTGACGATACCCAGATTGTTACAGAAGGCAGCGAAGCCAGACGGCGATTTCTCGACAACACCTTGTGTCAGTTCGATCCGGCCTATTTGCAACAACTAATTGTTTACGAGCGCATTCTGGATCAAAGAAATGCTTTGCTCAAACGCCTTGCCGATCAGCCGGGCGCCGACCGTTCGCTGCTGCGCGTGTATGCCGAACAATTGGTTGCTCCGGCAGAGGCCATCCATAAAGCAAGAGTTGCTTTTGTTCGCAACCTGAGGCCGGTACTGCAGTCCCTTTATGAAAAAATATCCGGTGGTAAAGAAGAGATTGATTGCCAATATCAGTCACAACTGGATGGAGCTAATTTTTCAACGTTGCTGCAGCAACGGGAAGAAAAAGACTGCATCTTGCAGCGGACGACTTCCGGAATTCACAGAGATGACCTTATTTTTATCATTGGTGGCCATCCCTTAAAACATTTCGCATCGCAGGGGCAACTTAAATCATTTGTTCTTTCACTGAAACTGGCCCAGTACGAATGGCTGAAAACGGCCAAAAATACATTGCCCTTCCTTTTGCTGGATGATATTTTCGACAAGTTAGATGCCGGCCGGGTAGCCATGTTGATGGAACTGCTTTGTACTGAAGTTTATGGACAGGTTTTTATCACAGATACCGATGAAGACCGGGTAGCCAAAATTGCCGGATCACAGAGAATGCCGTTTTTAAAATTGGTAATAGATAAAGGGACAACAATCAAAAACCATGAAACGGACCAACAATGAGACTTCGCTGAAAGAGGCACTCAAGGCGATGATTGAAGCTTATCGGCTGAAACCACATTTGCATCAAACTCAGATCAAGGGACTCTGGGCAGAGAAAATGGGCCCTACCATTGCAGCATATACGACGGAAATCAAATTATACCGAAAAAAATTATTCCTAACCATTACTTCGGCTTCTTTAAAGCAGGAATTGGCTTTTGGAAAAGATAAAATCCGGGATATGTTGAACGAAGCCCTCGGTGAAGATGCCATTGAAGATGTGGTGATCCGTTGAAAACATTTACTTTTGCAGCCTGAATTTCGCACGTTGCGATTTGGAAAAAAAACTCTATACATACCATGCATTTAAGCGAACAAGAAATTATCCGCAGAGAAAAATTAGAAAAGCTGCTGGCACTTGGCATTGATCCTTTTCCGCCGGAGGCTTATGAGGTAACGGTGCATGCGGCTCACATCAAGGAATTTTTTCAGGAAGATGCTGAAGGAAAACCTGTAAACTTTCAGGAAGTGAGCCTGGCTGGCCGGCTGATGAGCAGCCGGGTAATGGGTAAAGCCTCGTTTGCCGAATTGCAGGACAGCACCGGCCGAATCCAACTTTATATCTCCCGTGACGATATTGCTCCTGGCGATGACAAGACCCTGTACAACGAAGTATTTAAAAAACTGCTCGACCTTGGCGATTTTATTGGCGTAAAAGGCCATGTTTTCCGCACCCAAATGGGGGAAATCACGGTTCACGTTACCGAATTCAAATTGCTCGGCAAAGCTCTTCGTCCGCTGCCGGTTGTTAAGCGGGACGAAGAAGGCCATACCTTTGATGCATTTACCGACCCGGAGCAGCGCTATCGGATGCGCTATGTTGACCTGGTTGTTAACCCGGAGGTGAAAGGAACATTTCTGAAACGCACCAATATGGTTGCTTCGATTCGCCGGTTTCTCAATGAACGCGGCGGACTGGAAGTGGACACCCCGGTATTGCAGGCCATTCCAGGCGGAGCTGCTGCAAGGCCATTCATCACACACCACAATGCCCTGGATGTACCTTTTTATCTGCGTATCGCCAACGAATTGTATCTAAAGCGCCTTATTGTAGGAGGGTTTGACTGGGTGTATGAATTCAGCCGCAATTTCCGGAATGAAGGTATGGATCGTACACACAACCCGGAGTTTACCATCCTTGAATTCTATGTGGCGTATAAAGATTACCTGTGGATGATGCAAACCACAGAAGCCTTGCTGGAACAAGCAGCCATGGACACCTGCGGCACAACCGATGTTCAGGTAGGAGAGACCATCATCAACTTTAAAGCGCCTTATCGCCGGATTTCCATTTACGACGCCATCAAAGAGCACGCAGGCATTGATGTTTCAGCAATGGATGAAGCTGAGCTGAGGGAGGTTTGCAAAAAAATGCACATCGAAATAGATGGCAGCATGGGTAAAGGAAAACTGATTGATAAAATTTTCGGGGAAAAAGCAGAGCATAAGTTTATTCAGCCAACTTTTATTACCGATTACCCCGTAGAAATGTCGCCGCTGACCAAAAAACACCGCAGCAAACCCGGATTGGTAGAACGGTTTGAGCTGATGATCAACGGAAAAGAGGTGGCTAATGCTTATACGGAGCTGAATGATCCGATTGACCAGCGCGAACGCTTCGAAGAACAGGTTACTCTGATGGAAAGGGGCGATGACGAAGCCATGTTCATTGATCACGATTTTTTACGGGCTCTGGAGTATGGGATGCCACCCACTTCAGGCATTGGCATCGGAATTGACCGCCTGGCTATGCTGTTGTGCAACCAGTACTCCATTCAGGATGTTTTGTTCTTCCCGCAAATGAGACCGGAAAAATTTGATTGAGTAATATTCTGATATGAGATAAAATGAACGGGAGTCACCCGGATAAATTCGGGGTGACTCCCGTCAGGGATATTGGCCGTAATGCCTGCTTAGAAACTGGAGCTTCCGTTTTTAATATTCAGGGCAATGGCAGAAGCGCCGGCAAAAGGCAGGTTGACTGCCGGAGCTGGATTACCGCTGGATTCCGGGAAATTGAAAATTAAAAGCCGCCCGCCACCATTGGCTCTTTCTGCTACATAAATTTTGTTAGTGGCATTGTTGTAGGCAACATCAACCGGGTTGCCCAGGAGGGTATTGCTGCCTGCAATGCGAATCTGCTGGTTAAGCGCAATGGTTCCAGTGGTACCTCCGCCCAGCGCTGTAGCTACTTTTTGCGAAAAATTTGTAATGATATGAATGGCCCCGTCGGTTGCGCTGGCTGCTTCTCCCACATCGGTTAGTACCATGATGTCTGCTTCAGTATCATATTGGATGCCATGCGTGCGCACAAGGCCTGCAATGTTGACTTTCCAATCAGGAGTCACCATCGTTCCTGATTGCTTATTGAAAAAGTCGGAATAAAAAGCAAGGTTGCCAGAGTTGTCTTCAACTGCGTACATACTTTCCCCTACCGCCTGGAGTCCCCAAAGGTTGATGTTCGCAGTAAAGGATTTGAACAAACTGACGGAGAAGGGGCTGGCACGATAAACCAGAAATTTATTTACGTTGCCGTTTGAAGGATCAGCATCCTGAATCGCGACAAGACGCCCCTGGCTTACTGTAATTTCCCGTCCATTTGTAAAATCTGACGTACTCATGGCGCTTGGGGCCGGAGAAGAGCCATTTGCAGCAGTAGATATGGTGTTGTATGCATTAATCCGGTTGTTGCTGCGGTCTAACTGGAAAACCGGGTCTCCGGATGGATATGCCAAAATGCCATCTGAATCGTTATTTCCAACGTTAATTGTTTTGCTGCTGATGCTTGCAAGGTTAGTTACATCGTAAACCCCCATCACAGGAGTCGTATTCGAAGAAAGATAAATGTTCGCGGTCTGCCCGGGAGCCAGTAAGCTCAAGGTTCCCGCAGTTCCGGGTGCTGGTTGAAAATCTTCTACTGCTTTTTCGCAGCTGGTAAAAGAAAGGGCGAAAATCAGGGCAGCACTGCCTGATACTTTAAACAGCTTGAAGGTGTTCATAATCAGAGATTTTGTGAAAAATTTGATGCAATAGGTTTTACAGCTCCTTTACTGTTTTGAGGGATAAGGATAGTTACGAGAATAACCCTTTGGGCGGTTTTAGGAAATGCTATTTTTTTATTACATACGCCCACAAATGGAGTAAATACTGAACAAACCGGGCTTTCCTGCCGGCATTTTTTTCCCTCTTTTGTTCGTCTTCTGCTGTCGTTGGATTGATTTTCCAGCTTAATTGTTTATTGACTGATTCGTTTTCAACACCCGGGGCATGGAAGCCCTCCAGCATCCTGATTACCTCTTTTTTAACCAGGCTTCGAAATGGAATGCGGGCTGCCATACCATAAAAAGCTGCCTGTTCGGTAAGCTTGCCGGGATGCTCCTTTGCTTCGGCCAGGGCGGCTTTAAGGTCGGTAGTGTAAG
>JABWAJ010000315.1 GCA_013361075.1 Saprospiraceae bacterium
ACCGGATTCGGATACTGGGCACCGATGACAAATTTTTCGCCTTTCAAACTGGCCGTTACCACAGGAGAAACGCTGGATGCACCGTCGAAATCCAGTTGCATCAACCGGTAGGCGTAGTTGATACCGGGTTTGACATCCCTGTCCATAAACGAATACGTTTTGGCGGTTTGGGATGTTCCTGCGCCGGTTACCCAGCCAATGGCGGCGAAATCCCTTCCGTCGTTGCTGCTGCGCTGGATTTCAAAACCGGCGTTGTTCAGTTCGGTTGCGGTTTCCCAGGTGAGCAGGATGTTGTCGCGGCCAGGAGTAGCCGAAAACCGGGTCAGTTCAATCGGGAGCACCACACATACAAAATCGACGATGGTAATATTGGCGCAAAGCCCGGAATTGCTGGAGATGGTGGTAACGCCGCCCACACTCATGTTGTTGATGACGGTGCAGATCGCTTCACAATTAGAAAGGACGTCGTTGTTGGTAATGGTCAAATCCCCGCTGATCATGTCAATGTTCTGGAGACCATCCAAACTTGGGAGGGCATTGTTGTTAATGATGAATAGATTTCCGTTGATGGATGCCAAAAAAAGAAGCGCACTAATGTCCTCCAATGCTTCATTGTTCTGAATGGTCAGGCTGTTCCCAATGATGATCAGCACCGGAAACCCATCGAGATTGAGCAAGGCATCGTTGTTGATGATGGCCATGTTGTTGCCAACAATGGCCAGGCTGGCAAAATTAAGGGTGCTAAGGGTGGTATTGTTTTGAAGGGTAAAGGAGTTGCCGACGTATTCCAGCAAGGGAAGACCAATGGTTGTCAGGGCCGGAAGGCCGAATATGGAAAAATTGCCACCAATACTTTCAATGTTTATCAAACCACCCAAACTGGTCATCAGGGCGTTGTTCCTGATGTTGACATTTCGGGTCACCGAAGTCAGGTTACCTGAAGCGAGGGCATCAAAATTGGTCAGGATGGCATTTTCCTGAATTAGTAAATCGCGCACGCTTGACATGCCGAGGTTTTCTAATCCGCCGAGGTTGGCCAATAGGTCGTTGTTGATGATGCGGATGTCGCGCGTGATGTTGGTCAGGGTTGATAGCGGCGACAAGTCGGTTAGCGAAGTATTCTGGATATAAAGATCCCTGCCTATGGAGGTTAGCCCCGCTAAAGGAGACAGATCGGTAATGGGATCCGTACCATTGTCAATAATCAAAAGGTCACCGGTAATAAGGGTGCAGGTGCTCAGGGAATTGACCAAAGCCTGGGTTGATACCGTAAAATTCCCGAAACAAGGCTGCGCGAAAGCCACTTTTGCGCATACCAGAGTGCAAAAGACAAGTGTAGTCGTCAAAATTCTCATAGGATTACCATTGATGTGATGGAATATAGTTTTCTCAAAAATTATAGCATGTCCAAAGTTTTTGAAAAAGCGATGGCTTGCCGGGTATCGGCATTTACTTGTGCAAGAGGGAAGGAGTTGAAAAGAAATTTGTGTAGTAATCGCTTTCTGCTTGCGAATATAGTTCGCCTGAAAACAAGGTGTACTTTTTTTTAATTCTTTTTAACCGGGATAACATTATTTTTTCAAAAGCTCCAACAAAGCAGGCATGACTTCCAGCGCAGCTTCGTATCCGATCCGGAAAAGTGTTTCGTATTGGTTAAACTGGAAAATATGGAAACTATGCACGGCTTTTGGTTCAATGATGAAATGGCATTGTTCCAGATCGGGTCGGGAATTGCTGACAATAGACAACTCAAAGCAACGGGCAGCCACGCCAACCAGGGATTGCAGGGAGGTGTCGTGCAGCTCAACCTGAGGCATAACATTGACACCGATGACAAAATCTGCTTCTTCCAGCAGCGGGATTGCAGGCAGATTGCTGAGCAAGCCACCATCAACATAAAGTTGTCCATTGATTTCCATGGGCTTAAATACCAATGGAATGGAAGAAGAGGCTACAATAACGTCGAACAGGGGGCCGGTGCTTACCATTTCACAGGTGCCGGTATGCAGATTGGCTATGGCGACGATGAGCTTTTTCTTCAGCCCTTCAAAGCTGTCTTCCGGAATGGTTTGGGCCAGTCGCTCTCTTAGGTAGGTTAACTTGGTGAATCCTCTTTTGGGCAGTCCGACCTTGATCAGTTTGAGCAGGTTGCTGTCTTTGACAAAATTGAGCATTTCTTCAGGTGATTTTCCTGCAGCATAGAGTGCGCCCACGATGGAACCTGCGCTGGCCCCTGAAATAACCTGTGGTTCAATGCCGTTTTCCAGCAAGGCTTTCAGAACGCCAATATGGGCGATTCCCCGAGCGCCACCGCCGGAAAAGGCGATGCCAATTTTGGTTTTGGTGATGTTGTTCATATTTAATTGACAGGTATCAGCGATTCCATATTTTGAGGCTCAGTGCCGGCAGGCACAACTCATTTTCTATGGCCCCGAAAGATGCAGAAATGACATAAGACACCCCGAATTTCGGGATGTCTTATGTTTGGTACAAAAACTGAAAAGTTTTTTGGCTATTGTTTTACAAACTGGAACGTTCCCGAACCACCTTCGTAAAAAAGCACGATGGCGTATGCGCCCGTTGCCCAGGTACTTACATCGAGCCGGAGTGCGCCGGTTTCATTGTTTGCTGTATGAATCAAGGCACCTAAGCTGTTGAAAACGCGCGCCTGAGTCCAGTTGGCAGTGCTTTCAATGTTCAGCAAACCGGAAGCCGGGTTTGGATAAATTTTTACTGAACGCTTAAAGTCAAGATCAACTGACGGTACCACCATTTCTATATCGGTCAAATAACGGGGCAGCAGCTGATAGCCATCCAGGAATGGTGCGTTCGCGTCAAATTGGCCACCAATGCCGGTAAGGTTAAAGGTAAAATCGGGAACAGTCGTTCCGAAAATATCAACGTCGGCATCTATCCGCATGGCATAAGTATTCACCCCGTCGGTGACATCCACATTAAAGCCGGTTCCCGTATTCGTCCATTGTGCCGGATTGACGATGGTCAGGTTGTTGATTTTTACCAATTGAGATTCACTGTCCTCATTCAGGGCCGTCACTACGGTTGGATCAAATAGATTGTTATCCGCAGAAGTGAACCAAACCGAATCTGCATTGATTTGGGTAAGGCCGTTGAACTGGGCAATTGTACCGCGTACGATGACTTCATCGCCTTCGTTTACGGTATACCCAAAGTTATTGTTGCTGTTGAAGATCGCAATGCCGTTGTTTTGGCCGTCAATAATGGTAAACTGCAAACCTGAGGGCCGGAGGTTATAACCATAGGCAATACCCTGCAACTGGCATTTTATGCCCAATGAATCAGCTACACCACCCGGATTGATAGCCGTTACCGAACTAATGCTGCGCGTTGGGTAAGCAGGGGCAGGAGGAGTGCTGCAATCGTTGTCGGCGCCCGGCGTAGACAGCAATTGAATGCCGCCATTGAAGACACCAGAAGGGGTAATGGAGGCTTTCCAGTTAGAAGGGATCTCATTGTCTGCATTTACATCGCAGAGCTCCAGCGAAGGACCGGTTCCATCTGCTGCTACAGGCCATGGCGCATTCGGAGAATAAGCAACCAGATCAACTACATTGCCTGAAGCATCCCGCAACTCCAATGTTTCGCCGGTATTGTTCAACGCACCACTCGTCCATTTGAATGCAGGTATGCCAAATTCCTGCTCGAACAAGACCGAATCTACGGCCACGATAAGGTATTCTCCAGGGTTGAGGAAAGCGTTCGATGGAAATGTATAAACGACGCCCTGCGCAAAAGTAAACCCTGCGAGGTGAACGTGTTCGGAATCGTTGTTGTACAATTCGATGTATTCCAGTACATCCGCACCCGGAGGATTGTACATGATTTCAGAAATGACGATTTGTGGAATATCCGTGTCGTTGTCTGTAATGTGGATGGTGTAATTGCTCCGGGTAGGATCAATGGAAGCACCTGCATCGGGACTGGACAATTCCAGAATAAGGCTTTCTATGGTTTCCGGGGTTGAATCATCAAGGATAGTGATAACAATGGTTTGGGTATCAGTGGTCGTTTCTGCAAATGTGATGGTTTGAGCTGTATAATTGAAATCACTACCTGCTGCAGCCGAAGAAGCCTGAGCTACTGAAACCTGAACAGAGTGCGCTGCCCCGTCGCCATTGGTCATTGAAAGTCTGACATTTACAATACCCGCAGCTTCATCAACTTCCACTTCCGATCCAACAAATCCAATAATTGCTCCGGTAAGGCATTCCGACGCATCGCCCGGGTTGGCAAACAATTCAAAGCCGGCAATAATGACCCCGGTCGGAGTGCTTGCAGCCTGCCAGTTGGCACCATCATTGTTGTCGGCCTCAAAATCGCACAGCACCAGAGAAGGCCCGTTGCCATCAGGTGTACTTGGCCATGCCCCGCCATCACTGAAATCCACCACATCCACTACGTTGCCGGAAGCATCAGATAATTCGATGGTCTCTCCGTTATTACTCAAAGCTCCTTCTGTCCATTGAAAAGCCGGGACACCAAATGTATTTTCAAAAGCTACTGAATCCACTGCAACAATGACATAATCGCCCGGACTGAGCGTGTATGACGGAAACGTAAACACCACTCCTAAAGAAAAGGTATAGCCTCCTATGTTGATGTCATTGGCACCTTTGTTGTGCAATTCGATGTACTCGAGGGTATCCACCCCTGATTCCGGAGAATTGTACATGATTTCAGTGATCACAATATCATTGGTTGGCGGTGCACCTACAACCGTAATGGTGCCGACCATATTCAGTCCGGCATGAGGGTCGCAGCGGTAGTTGTACGTTCCGGGGATATTGAAAGTATGGGAATAAGTCCAGCCAAAGGAAGCATTACCGCTGAAAAAACTCTCCGGATTATTGGGGAAAGTAGTTTGGGTGCCATTGACATTGTGAACACCACTGCTGTTACTCCAGGTTACAGATTCTCCGACCTGGATGGTCAGGTTTTGTGGGCTAAAATTAAAATTCAGGACCGAGACCTGGTGCTGGGCACCTGCCAACCCTGGTAAAAGTACCAGGCATGGAATCGCGAATAAGACCTGCGTAATGACTTTCCTCATAAGACAAGGTTTTTGGATTGAAAAAAATAGTTCCTGACAAAAGTAAGGGTAAAGGAAGGGAATGGTCCGGAATTGCCAATAAAAATTGTGTTAAGTCAAAGAGCTGACGGGCGACACCTTATTTCAAAAGAACCTGCATCTGCCATCAAACATACTCCCGAAAAGAGATTGTTCAGGTGTGGGGGCACAATGTTTTGTATATGAAGAAAATAAATTCTAAAAAATCAATCTATAGTTAACAAATGCTTAACAAGATGATCTTAATTTTGCGGCGATCAAAACCATTATTCATCAAATCACTGGTTTATGAAATTTGCAAACTTACTTAAAATGCTGGGCGCTATTGTGCTGGCTGTTGTGTTCTCCAACACCGGTTATGCACAGGGGGTGACTTCCGCCACGATTCTCGGTTTGGTTACCGATGCGAACGGAGAGCCTCTTATTGGCGCAAACGTTGTGGCCGTACACGAGCCATCAGGAACTTTTTATGGAAACTCAACCCGTGAAGACGGTCGTTTCACCCTGCCCAATGTGCGTATTGGTGGTCCTTACACCATCAAGGTGAGCTACACTGGGTACGAAGAAAAAGAAGAGAAAAATGTGACGTTGAGCCTCGGGCAAAACTTCCGCATTAACTTTTCTATGAAAGAAACTGCGCTGGATCTTCAGGCAGTGGAAGTAATCGCCGTGCAGAGCGAAATCCTGAATGGCGAACGCACCGGCGCTGCAACCAACATCAAAAAAGAAGTCATCAACACGCTGCCAACTTTTTCGCGTGGTTTGAATGACTTCATCCGCCTGACGCCGCAGTCCAAGTCTTCAGCGGTAGCTTCCACGACGGGTGGCGGAACTTCTTTTGCAGGACAAGACAGCCGTTTCAATAACCTGACTATTGATGGCTCGATTTTCAACAACAGCTTTGGTTTGGCTTCTGCACCTGCAGGTCAGACCAACTCCACACCAATTTCACTGGACGCTTTGGATGAAATCCAGGTCAACGTTGCTCCTTTTGACGTTCGTCAGGGTGGTTTTACGGGTGCTGGTGTGAATGCAGTAACTCGTTCTGGTACCAACCAGTTGGAAGGTTCGGTGTTTCACAACCTGCGCAACCAGAATTTGATCGGGACGAAAATTGATGGCAAAGACGTATTCAGCGAGCGCATTGAAAATGGCTCCCTGAAGTTCAACATCAAGCAAACGGGCTTCCGCCTTGGTGGTCCGATCATCAAAAACAAGCTGTTCTTTTTCGTAAACGCTGAAATCGAACGCCGTACCGACCCGGCTACAACTTTTGTTGCTTTCCGCGACTCGGTCAGCACACCTCCTGCTGATGCCAACGTGACCCGTGTCCGCGCTTCTGACATGGATGCGCTGAAGCAGTTCCTGATCACCAATTATGGCTACGATCCCGGAAGCTATGAAGGCTATGACCTCCAGACTTCCAGCGATAAAGCTTTGGTGAAGTTTGACTACAACATCAACAACAACCACCGTGTGAGCCTGCGTTACAATTACCTGCGCTCATTCCGCGATGTACCGGCCAGTAACTCCGGCTCGTTCCAGAACCGCAGCGGCAATAAATTTGCCCTCAATTTCTCGAACTCAAACTACATCATCAACAACGACATTCACTCTGTGATTGCTGAGTTGAACA
>JABWAJ010000316.1 GCA_013361075.1 Saprospiraceae bacterium
CTGTAGGCAAACCCTGGATAGACAACTCTACGCTCACCCTGCGCCTGAGCCTCGCCGGACACCTGTTCAACAGCGCAGAGGTAAATTTGCGCACCAAAGGGGACCCGGAAGACCTGGAACGCGAAAAAGGCATGAAAAAACTTCAGGCGACGGTTGACATGAGTAGTATTTTTCAGCTGGTGAAAGGCGTAAGTGACGATCAAATCCCGGCAGTTCTGGCAGATTTCCTCCTGGTTGCACAACCTGCGGGGTTTCTGGAAAGACTGGATACCTACCTGCAAAAAAGCGGCAGCCGGGAAGAGCGCATCCGGATCAGTACTCTGGCGCTAATGTCCCTTCCGGAGTATCAAATGTGTTAACAATCAACCGGGAGTGCTTCAATGGCTCACCGGAAAAATAAAACCTATGAAAAGGAGAGATTTTTTGAAATCGTCGGCCCTGGCTTCTTCTGCGTTGATGGTGCCTTCTTTCTTAAGCGGATTTCAGTCGAACCGCCTGCTCGGTGGCCAACCCGGGAAAAAATTGGTGGTGGTACAACTTTCCGGTGGCAATGACGGCCTGAACACCATTGTGCCTTACCGCAATGACCTTTATTACCAAAACCGGCCGACACTGGCATTAAAAGACAGCGAAGTATTGCGGGTAAGTGACGACCTTGGCTTCAATCCGGCCCTGCAATCCCTGCGCGAATTATACGACGACGGCTTCGTCAGCATTTTGAACAATGTGGGATATCCCAATCCTGATCGCTCCCATTTCCGGTCTATGGACATCTGGCATTCTGCCAGCGACAGTACCGATTACCTGAACACAGGCTGGATCGGACGTTATTTAGATACCCTGTGTGAGGGCTGTGACAAACCCTACCATGCCCTTGAAGTGGATGATGGTTTGAGCCTGGCACTGAAAGGCCACAGCCGAAACGGGTTTGCGGTAAGCGACATTCCGCAACTAAAACGTACCACTGACAGCCAGGTGCTTCAGGCGGTCGGGAAATACGGAGCTTCAACCCTGCACCACGAAGAAGAAAACGTGGCTTATTTGTACAAAGTTATGGCGGATACCCAGGCTTCTGCTGGCTATCTCCACCAGCAATTGCAAACCCACCGCTCAAAAGCCAACTACCCGCAGACACCTTTTGGCAAAGACCTGAAGCAGATTGCCGATCTGATGTGTGCCGATTCGGAGGTGCGCATTTATTACGTAAGCCTTACAGGATTTGATACGCACGCCAACCAGAAACCTCAGCAGGAGCGCTTGTTGCGCCAATACGCCGATGGGATGAAAGCTTTTGTACAGGATCTGAAGAGCAACAACCTGATGCAGGAAACGCTGATCATGACCTTTTCGGAATTCGGAAGGCGGGTAAAGCAAAATGGATCGGGAGGCAGCGACCACGGCGCAGCCAACAACCTTTTTCTCCTTGGCGGAAGCCTGAAAAAAGCCGGATTTTATAACAATGCGCCGGATTTGAGCCAGCTTGACGACGGGGATTTGAAGTTTGATACCGACTTTCGGCAAATATACGCCACCGTACTCAGCCGATGGCTGGAGGCCGATGCCGGAGCGATACTCGGGCAGTCGTTTGCACCGTTGGCTTTTGTTTAGCAGGTGGCAGGCGGCTTATTTCGTCGCGCCGTCTTCTCCGTACAGGTCTTGAAAAGGCTGGTCAACAGGCTCCCAAAGCTCAATTTTGTTGCCTTCCGGATCCAGAATCCAGCCGAACTTGCCGTACTCGAAGGTCTGCATTTCGCCGACAATGGTGACGCCTTCTGCGCGCAAAACTTCCAGCAGGGCTTCCAGGTTTTCGACGCGGTAATTGAACATAAAATCTTTCTCCGAAGGCTGGAAATAAGTGGTGTCTTCTTTGAAAGGGCTCCATTGAGTAAAGCAGGGAGTTTCGGGTGCACTGGCCTGGCGCCACTCAAACATGGTTCCATAGTCGTCAACCTGGAACCCTAAGTGC
The DNA here is from genome assembly GCA_013361075.1 of Saprospiraceae bacterium. GTDB lineage: Bacteria > Bacteroidota > Bacteroidia > Chitinophagales > Saprospiraceae > JABWAJ01. Next base: position 1,967 of record JABWAJ010000316.1, read on the forward strand.
TGTGCATACCAGGCTCTGATTTGGGCAGGGTCCTGGCATTTGAAAAAAATGCCGCCGATGCCGGTTACTCTTTTCATCTTAATCCGTTTTGGTTGGTCAACTTAAAATTTCTGGTCCTTCCAGTTTACCATAGGTGATAAAATCTGGGTTCACCATGACTTCTTTGTTGTAAACTAAAGGTTTTCGGGTATAAAAATCCAAAAGTGCTCCTCCGGCTTCTTCCACAATGATCTGCGCAGCGCCCGTATCCCATTCGCTGGTTTGGCCAATGCGCGGATAGAGGTGAACCTCGCCGGAAGCAACCAGCAGGAATTTAAGTGCGCTGCCTTTGGGGATGATGACCGGGGCATTCAGTTTGGCAAGGTAAGCCTGGGTGGCTTCATTCAGGTGCGAACGCGAACAGGTTACTTTCAGGCCGGGATCTGTCATCCGGAACGTCGCTGCGTGAAGCTGCTTCGTATGGCCGTTCCTTTCCAACCAGGCGCCTTCTCCCTTTACCGCCCAGTAGATTTCGTTGACGCAGGGGTCAAAAACGACGCCCAATACTGGCCGGCCAGCTTCAATCAAAGCAATATTGACTGCGAATTCTCCATTTTTTTTCAAAAACTCTTTGGTGCCGTCTAAGGGATCCACGAGCCAGTAGGTATGGTAATGGCGGCGTTCTTCAAAAGGTGCCTGCCGGCTTTCTTCTGCGATGATGGGATGCTTTTCGGGCAATAACGACAAGCCGCTGCAAATAATATCGTTGGCTGCCCGGTCGGCGATGGTCACCGGCGAATGGTCGTCTTTAAGGGCAACCTGCATGTCATCAACATTGTGGTAAATGCTGAGGATGGCCGCGCCTGCACTTCTTGCTATTTCCGTAACAGCTTTTGCAACTTCTACTCGTGTCATGCGATCATGGGTTGACGAATTGAGGATTGGGCGTTTGTAAGCATTTGTTTAAATCCAGGAATTTTGAACAAGTGCTAAGTCCTGCAAACTTACGAAACCATTCATGCGGATGAAAATAAACGGCCTTGAAGGAATGAAAAATACGACTAACGCTGTTAAGGCCTAAAAACACCATCATGAAAATTAACGGTGAAGGATTCCAGATACGATCCTGGACGCTTGAAGACGTTCCCAGCCTTGCCCGGTACGCCAACAACGCAAAAGTTTCAGCCAATTTGCGCGACGGCTTTCCTTACCCTTATTCGGAAACAGATGCCGAAAGTTTTATTTCAGCCCAATTAGACGCGCCCTGGAACTTTACAATAGCTGTTAACGGGGCTGCTTCGGGAGGAATAGGGCTTGTCGTTGGTGCTGATGTTCATCGCTTTACCGCAGAAATTGGCTACTGGCTCGCCGAGCCCTGCTGGGGCAAAGGCATCACGTCCAAAGCAGTGCAGGCATTAACAGATTATGCCTTTCAACACTCCGATCTGGTTCGTATTTATGCCACCGTTTTCGAGACCAATCGGGCTTCTATGCGCGTTTTGGAAAAAAATGGATTCCTGCTCGAAGGCATTCTCCGAAAAAATGTGATCAAAAATGGAGTTACGATGAACAGCTACCTGTATGCCAAAATCAAAGCATAAAAACAAACCCTATTGACCAGACTGTGCCATGTGGTACATCACAATATCCCGTACATCGTTTTTCAGGGTACCCCCCTTTATTGCAAACGCTGGCACTTCCTGAAAGGGGTAGTTTTTCAGCATGCCTAAATTATTTTCGTTGCCTTCGGCCAAAAATTTAGGCATAACAACGCTGTAGCGCCGATCGCTGCGCAGGATTTCGCCGTTGATTTGCCACTGATCGCCCCGGTCTTGTATTTGTGCGGTTTGAAAATAACCACCTTCGCCCCGGTTTTTCATCAGGCCGATATCAAGTACTTGTTTCAACACATCGCCGGGCAAGTCTACTTTTACAATGCTTCCGGCAAATGGAAAGGTGCGCAGCACATCGTATTCTGTAATATCCCCGGAGAGGTTGTCGTCAACGCGCATGGATCCACTGTTGAGCACATACGCATCGGCACCGGGCCAGGCCGTTGCAAACGCTTCAGCAGCCAGTTTGCCGTAATTGGTCGGGCGGGTACGAATGGCTGTTTCTGTACATTCCAAAGGTGTTTCAGCATGCATGAGTACACGGGTTGGGGTATAGCCCATATTCGCCATGGATTTATTGGCGTAAGCCTGCCACTTGTCAACTACTGCTTTGGTGGCGGCATCTTCTTCAATGCGATCGTCTATGGTTTTGAGAGAAGAGCGCAAAGTTGATGTTTTGCTTCCGGGATTAAAAGTGATGCGATGGATATAGACCGTTTTGGCGTTGGCATCTGCTTTTGTGATCACGGTGCTTTCGACAAAGCGACTCATGTTATTGTGGTCGTGCCCCCCCATAAACAGCAGCACTCCCGGGGCGGCAGCGGCTAATTTTTCATCGTCTTCTATGTTCAAATGGGTCAGGGCAACTACGACGTCTACCTGAGGGCGCAATTTCTGCAGGGTAGCCTGAAATGTTTCGAAAACCGGGAGGTAATGTACAAAGTCCTGTTTTGCGAAAGGCAACAGTACTCCAATGATACCAATCCGGAAAACATCGCCCTTCAAGTTTGAAAATTCACGGATGACGTATTCCGGCACAGGTTGTTCTTTGCCATCCCGGAGCTGCATGAATGGCCCCTTCTGGCCGTTTTTGACTTCCTGTACGTTGCAGCAGGTGTAGATAAACTGACTTGCATCCATGCGTTTCTTCAGCAGGAGCGGATCTTTATTGTCGAATTCGTGGTTGCCGAATGTGACATAATCCAGGCCGGCAGCATTCAGCGTCTCTACCATTTGCAACCCGGCGATGCGGTCGCCGTTTTCCATTTTTAAGCTGCCAATGAAGGAAGGGCTTAAAAAATCACCCGATAAAATAGCTATCGTATTGGGGTTTTCGCGTTCCAGCTCTTTCACTACGGTTGCTACCCGGGCTAATCCACCTGCTTTCCCGCCTTCTAAGGGCGCAATTTCATAAACGTCATTGAGTTGCAGAAAGGTCACTTCAATGGGCATTCTCGTCAGGAATCCCTGTTGAGGCGTTTGGCAAGCACTAAAGAGCAGGACAAAAAGCAAAATATAAAAACCCGTATTCCGTTGCATAGTGATAAAGCTTTATGCGACTAAGATACAAAAGCATCTGAAGAATCCGTTGGGTTTCTTATCCAAACCAACTTTTATGAACATTAGCACAGCATTTTTGTTAAACTCTTCAATTTCCTTCGGCGCCAGGCACCATACAGGGAGTATTATCTAATCAGACCGTATTCTTGATATGGACAAAGAACATTTTTTAAAGTCAGGATTGCTGGAACAGTATGTGCTTGGACTTACAACCCCGGAAGAAACGGCAACGGTAGAACATTATATCCAGACCTTCCCGGATATCCGCGAAAAAGTAACTGCCCTGAAAAAGGAAATTGATGAATACACCCGTCAATCACTTCCTAATATTCCGCCTGCAGTCATTCATCAACCCATAGCTTCCGTCCGGCTTCCTGCCTGGGCAATCTGGGCCGGAGCGGCCTTGATTGCAACCTGCGTTTTTTTTGCCAGCGAATGGTACAAAGCAGACGCCCGGATTATGGCAAACGAACAAGCCCTGCAAGATTGTCAGGCTGAACATGCCATTTGTGTGCAAACCGCACAAATGCTTGCTTTTCTGGAACACGAAGATACGCGACCGGTGTACCTGAATGGCACCCCGCTGCTGCCTGAAGCAAAAGCATTGGTGTACTGGAACCACACTGCAAAAAGCGCCTATTTCAACCCCATCCGTTTGCCGGAAGCACCTGCCGGGCACCAATACCAGATTTGGGCAGATGTTGAAGGCATTATGATCAATATGGGCCTGATTGAACCCGACAAGCTACACCTCCAGGCGTTGCGCTACATTCCAGAGGCCGAAAGCCTCAACATTACAATCGAACCGAAAGGCGGTAGTGACCACCCTACGGTTTCTCAATTGTGCCTTAACGGCGATTTTTTGGCGGCTAAATAAACGCCCTCAGGTTTTCTTTTCCACCAAAACTGCTTTGGCGCCATCCGCTTTGGCCACTTGTTTGAAAAAATCGCGGTATTCCGAATAGCGGTTCGCGGGCCAGGTTCCGGCATTTACGACCAGCTCCCTTTTGCAAACCAGCTTGTTTGGAGAAGCCGGGTCGTGTACAAATTCCAGAAGATAGTTTCCAAAATCTGACTTCAATTCGATGGTTGCATCCGGCAGGCTCTCTATCTGGTAACCATCCGGCATTTGAAAAGTGATTTCGTCGCGCTCGGTGTAGCCGCGAAGGATGCGCACCGGAAGCCGGCGATTGTCCAAAACGGCAGGGACATTGCCATAGGGGGTAATGGCGTTCAGCGGCACAAAAAACCGCTTCCCGGCTTTTGTAGCATACCGGTTGACTTGTGCTACGTAGGCAACATTGGTTTCTGGCCGGTCATCAACAGCCTCTATGGCTAATTTTTCCAATGAAAAAGAAGGCAGCGAGCTGTTTTCTATCAACTCCCTGGAGGCCTCTTCGTGTGAAAGCCCGTGCGTCATGTAGAGCCATTGTTCGTGGTCGGCACCTGAATGTTTGGCCTGCACCTCTACCCGGGCACTGCCTTCCGGGTTAATTTGGATGGCAATGTTGTGCGTTTCGAGATTTGCTGCGGCGGAAAGTTCCGGCGTGCGGATCAGCTTGCCGCCTTCCGGGGTGATGAGTAAGGCATTTCTTCCCGAATTGCTCTGGCCGATGTAGTTGGG
>JABWAJ010000317.1 GCA_013361075.1 Saprospiraceae bacterium
GGGCCCCGGCATCAAGGCGATGCTCGACCACTCCGACCTCGACTACTTCGCGCCGTCGAGCTCGATGCACCGCTACAACCGCACCGACAGCGTCTGGGCCGACGCGTGCGCGACGCCGGTCGACGCGCACCAGCTCGGCTTCGACGGCGGCCGCCGCACCTGCCTGCCGGCGTTTACCTTTTGCAAGTGCGCCAGGGCAGTCTCTCAGAGACAATTCGTGTAATAAAGCATTGAAACCGATTGAATAAAGATTTTCTTTTCTGACAAAATTTCATTTGCTTTGCGGCCTGAAAATTAATGGGCACGAAAAGGGCCGCAAGTGATGGATATTCCGTACTTTCAGCCTCGAAAGTTAACAGGCCCAATAAGTGTCCGTTTTTTCCGTTACGTAAGCGTTCAAAACAGAGGATAAAAAGTTAATGAGACTTTTCAGTTTTTTCAAGCAAGAAATTGCCATTGATTTAGGAACGGCCAACACCCTGATCATACAAGGCGATAAAGTGGTGGTTGACGAACCTTCTATCGTTGCCATCAACAGAAAAACCGGTGAAATTATGGCCGTGGGGCGAAAAGCCATGCAAATGCATGAGAAAACCCACGAAGATATCAAGACCATCCGTCCTTTGAAAGACGGCGTAATTGCCGATTTTCAGGCTGCTGAAAATATGATCAAGGGAATGATCAATATGATGGGGACCCGCCGGCGTTTCCTTTCCCACATGAAAATGGTAATTTGTATTCCATCCGGTATTACTGAAGTGGAAAAACGCGCTGTTTTCGAATCTGCAGACCATGTGGATTCCCGGGAAACCTACCTCATTTATGAACCTATGGCTGCGGCATTGGGCATTGGCCTCGATGTAGAAGAGCCTGAAGGTAACATGATCATTGATATTGGCGGCGGCACTACAGAAATTGCCGTGATTGCGCTCTCTGGCATCGTATGCGACCAGTCGATCCGGATTGCCGGCGACGAGTTGACCAACGATATTATGGATTACATGAAGCGCCAGCACAATGTACTCATTGGGGAGCGCACAGCGGAGCAAATCAAAATACATGTGGGTTCGGCACTTCCTGAGCTGGACGATGCTCCTGAGGATTATGCCGTTAACGGCCGTGACCTGATGACGGGTATTCCAAAACAGACGAAGGTATCTTACGTCGAAATTGCCCACGCGCTGGATAAATCAATTTCGAAAATTGAAGAAGCCATTCTGAAAGCCCTGGAAATGACGCCGCCTGAACTTGCTTCGGATATTTACCGCAGAGGCCTTTATCTGACAGGGGGTGGAGCATTGTTGCGCGGTTTGGATAAACGCATTTCTCTGAAAACGAAACTTGCGGTACACATTGCTGATGACCCGCTGCGCGCAGTGGTAAGGGGTACGGGACTGGCACTCAAGCATACAGACCGTTATTCGTTTATTATTGACCGGAAGAGCGTTTAATAATACCCGGGCCGAATCAAATTAAGTATCCATTATGGGCAGCCTGCTTCAGCTTTTTGCGAGGTTGGGAAATTTCCTGACCCTTCTGTTTTTGGAAGGGATTTGCCTGATGTTGATTGTACAGGGCGGCCCAAAACAAAAGGATATCCTGTTGAATACGACAGGCTTGATCGTGAACGTGGCCAATGAACGCATTTCCAACTTAACCAGCTACCTGAATCTAAAGCAGCAAGTTGCTGAGTTAAAAAACAGCAATACCATCTGCCACAATGCCCGGCCCGGGGCACGGTACGACAATGTACTGGTTAAAGATACCATTAATATCAACGACTCCCTTTATTCTTACATTGCTGCCGAAGTCATCAGCCGGAACATCTATGGCGCAAACAACACCATGATCCTTAACCGGGGAGGAGCTCATGGGGTAGAAAAGGGCATGGGGGTTATTTCTGACAAAGGCATTGTTGGCATTGTAGAGGATACTTCCCGTTATTTCTGCAAAGTCATTTCCATCCTGCATTCGAAATCGAGGGTAAGCGCTGCTGTCATTTCCCGCGATACCAGCCGAAAAAAAAATAACGACACTTTCGGAGTCCTCGTTTGGGAAAACGGACATTCGGAGTATGCAAACCTGACCGACATCCCGCGGTACCACGAAGTAGCGCCCGGCGATACAATCATGACCAGCGGGTATTCCTTTGCTTTTCCACAAGGCCACCTCATCGGTGTCATTGAATCCATTCCAGGCCCCGATCCAATCAAAACCAGCATGCACGGCATTAAAGTGCGCCTGAGTAATGACCCTATCCGGCTGCGGCACGTCTACATTGTAAAAATGGACCGAAAGAAAAAAGAAGATTTGTTAAGGTTAGAGAAGGACGGCGGCTATGAACAGTAAAATGATTTTTTCCAATGTCCTTCGGTTTGCGCTTATCCTGCTGGTCCAGGTGTTTATCCTGAAGCGGATTGTACTCATGCTCGACGGGCGACCGTCTTTCCAGATCCTTTTTTATCCGGTTTTTCTGATGATCCTGCCGTTTAAAACGCCCCGCATTGCGCTGATGCTGATTGGTTTTTTAATGGGCATTTTTATAGATATGTTTTACACTCCTCTCGGGCTACATGCCGGAGCACTCGTCTTGATGGGTTACGCCCGCCCCTGGATTCTTTCTTTTCTCGCGCCAAGGGATGGATACAACATGAATCACAGCCCAACCATCAAGCGAATGGGGCGTACCTGGTTCTTAAAATATGCAGCCAGCTTATTATTCCTGCATACATTTTTTTACTTCTCGCTGGAAGCGTTTACATTTGTGTATATTGTTGATATTCTGTGGCAGACCTTAACAAGTTTTGCCATTTCAATGGTTTTTATCCTTATTTTTATGCAGGTTTTCAACCCTGAGGATTGATTTTTGCACGTTCACAAATCACGCAGACACTGTGTCAGACGTACACCGCACCAGACAATTTACCATCCAGATCATCTTCATTGCTGTTGCTTTGATGTTGGTGTCAAAAGCGGCGCACCTCCAGATTTTTAATAAAGAACAGCAAACCCGTGCAAAATTTGCGGCCATAAGCCGTCAGGTTCTCTACCCGGCCAGGGGTATCATGTACGATCGGAACAACGAGCGACTCGTTTACAACGATCCGATGTACGATTTGATGGTAACTTATAATAAAATTGACTTTGCTGTTTTTGATACGGTTGGCTTTTGTAACCTCACCGGTATGAGCGTTGAGGGCTTCTCCAATGCACTGAATAAAGATTGGCGCAGCGGTAAGTTTTCCAAGTCCGTCCCCTTTATTTTTAAAGGAAAAATATCGGCAAAAGAATTTGCTTTCATTCAGGAGCACCTGCACCGGTTTCCGGCTTTTACCCTCCAAATGCGCAGCGCCCGGGGGTATCCTCACAGCAATGCGGCCCACGTACTCGGCTATATCCGCGAAGTCAACCAAAATGAAATAAGCGCAGATTCCAGTTACCAACTGGGCGACTACATTGGTGCCAGCGGGCTGGAACGCTACTATGAAAAAGAATTGCGCGGAGAAAAAGGCATTCGACACGTGCTGATAGATAACCTTGGCAGGGAAGTGAACGATGGAAAAGGTGCAGAATTTTACCAGGCACCGGTAGAAGGCAAAAACCTGTATACCACACTTGACCTTGAGTTGCAAAAGTATGGCGAGTCGCTTATGGTCAATAAAATAGGCAGTATTGTTGCCATTGAACCCGCAACAGGAGAAATCCTGGCCATGATCAGTGCGCCTTCCTACGACCCTAACCACCTTACCATTGACCAAAGCTCCCGCGCGCAAAAATATGGTGAATTGCTCAACGATGCGTCCAAACCTTTTCTGGATCGCTCTATTTTAGCGCAGTACCCTCCAGGGTCTCTGTTCAAACCAATTGTTGCCCTCATTGCCCTTCAGGAAGGGGTAATGACCCCCGAACGCCATGTCGGGTGTAGTGGAGGTTATTATTTTGGCGGACAACGCCTCACCGGATGCCACAACCACGTATCCTGCAGCAATGTGGCTTCCGCCATTCAGCATTCCTGCAATGCTTATTTTGTAACCGTATTCCGGGATATTGTAGACAAATACGGGCATACCCATCCGAATAAAGGCTTTGATGAATTCAACACCTATTTAAAAAAATTCGGACTGGGAGATCGGCTTGGGGTGGATTTCCCGGGAGAGAAAAAAGGATTTTTTCCTAATTCAGACTATTACAATGGCGTTTACCAAAACGATGGTTTCTGGAAATCCATCTGGATCAGGTCTTTAGGTATAGGGCAGGGCGAATTGTTGCTCACCAATATCCAGATTGCCAACCTGGCAGCAACCCTGGCCAACAGAGGGTATTACATTACGCCACACCTCGTTTCAAAAATAGGAGACGCCGCCGGAGGAGAACTGGTAGAACCCGCTTTTCAACGCAGGGAAACAGGCATTGATAAGGCTCATTTTGTTCCGGTAATTGACGGCATGGAAAAGGTCGTATTGGCTGGTACAGCACGTTCTGCTTACATTCCGGACATTTCGATCTGCGGAAAAACCGGAACGGCAGAAAATCCCCATGGGGAAGACCATTCTATTTTTTTCGCTTTTGCTCCAAAAGAGAAACCTGAAATCGCTATTGCCGTATACATTGAAAACGGCGGATGGGGAGGTTCCTATGCAGCACCTATTGCCAGTCTGATGATTGAAAAATACAAAAGAGGCTCGATATCAGAAGCAAGACTTTTTCTGGAAAAGCGCATGAAAGAAGCCAATTTATTGCCCAAACCTGAAAAAGTTGCCAATAAGGCTAAAAAACAGCCCAGAGTAAGGCCCCGGAGTGAGCAATAATTGTGGTCGCTTCATTTTCAGCTACAGAACCTTTTGCCTGCCGTTTGATTGGCCTTCCATACCAAAATCATGACTTGATGGCCTGTAAAAACTCATTCCGGATATGTTCATTCAGAAATTTACCGCCGTATTCGGCCGTGGATGTTCCGGAATGGTGGTGATGGACGCCCCGGGCCTGAACGCACATGTGTTGGGCATCAATGTAAACAGCAACATCTTCTACCCCCAATACGCGACGAAGTTCATCGGCAATTTGCATCGTGAGCCGCTCCTGTACCTGCGGGCGACGGGCAAAATGTTCAACAATGCGGTTCAATTTAGAGAGCCCGATGACTTTTCCGTTGGGAATATAGGCTACGTGCGCTTTGCCGTAGAGGGGAAGAAAATGATGCTCGCAAAAGGAATAAAGCGGGATGTCTCTTTCTACCAGCATGCGCCGGTATTGATATTTGTTGTCGAACAGAGAGATTTTAGGGTAATTGGCCGGATTTAAACCTTTGAAAGTTTCTTTGACGAACATTTTGGCGACCCGCCCGGGCGTACCTCGAAGGGAATCATCTGAAAGATCTAAGCCCAGGGTTTGCATGATCGCCTGAAAATGGCCTTCGATTTTGGCTATTTTGTCTTCATCGCTCAACTCAAATGCATCTTTTCGAAGCGGAGTTGCAAATGAGGGAGTGTCCTGACGGGCTGCAGAAACAGGCGTTGCAGGTCTGTTTCCGGTGGCATCGGTGGAATGAGGGATGGAGGGATGATTCGGAATTTCTGTAATGACCATGAACTTGCTTTTAAAGTATTAATCTCAACACTTTCCAAACAGGGAAGTAAAAGACCAAACATGATTTGACGTGTTTTGTTTAACTTTTGTAAGCATTTACAATGAAATCTTTAAACAAATCAAATTGAGCTAAATCATCCGATAATTGTTGGTATCTGTCGGCCAAAAAAGACATTTCCAACGGAAAAGCATACCGACTTTGATCTTCATAAAATTTAGGCAAAAAAGGATTGTCTGCAAAACGTTCTAAAACTAATTTGGCATTAAAATCTTCTGCAATTTTGGATGATAAAGTGGTTTTTCCGGCACCAATATTTCCTTCAATGGCAATGTAATTATACTGTTGAAGATTTATTTTCTCCAATGGAGCTTCTAATTTTTGAACCACTTTGCAATTGCTTTTGTCTTCTGCCAAAGCAACTAATTCCGGCAAATATTTTTGTAAAATAGGATGACGCCAATCTAAATTCAAATCACGCATAGGCATCAACACAAACTTTCTGTTTTGCATGTGTGGATGCGGAACTTGTAATTTTTCGGTGTTGATAATTTCTTCGTTATAAGTAATTACATCAATATCGATTATTCTCGGCTGATAACCTTGTTCATTATTTCGAACTCTGCCTAATTTGGTTTCGAGTTGTAAAACTTCGTCTAAAATTTGTTCTGCTCCTTTTGACGTTTGCAAAACTAATGCACAATTATAGAACGAATCACTATCAAAACCCCACGAAGGTGTTTCATACAACGAAGAAACTTTTACTACGGTGGCAATTGTTTGGTGAATAGAAATGATAGCCAATTGGATGTTTTCCAAACGGTTACCTAAATTGCTTCCTAACGATAAAATGACTTGGCTTTGATTATTCATGGTAGAGCAAAATAACTAAAACTATTTCAGAAATAAAGTATCTTTGCCAACCATGTTAATAAGTTTCTATAATTATGAATTTCTTTGAACACAAAGTGTAACATAATGCAATGAAACACTACTAATTAGGAAAACAATATTCAATTAAATAAGTATAAAATGAAATTTTTAGGAAATGTATTAGCCACCATCATAGGATTATTTGTATTCTTTATGATATTATTTTTTGGCTTAATGATTGTTGGAGCAATTGCCGGAAGCGGTT
>JABWAJ010000318.1 GCA_013361075.1 Saprospiraceae bacterium
TGTTGTTTTTGCTCAGCGTTTTGTCGGAAAAGGCTAACGGGTTTTATTAGAAAAAATTATTTGTCCGAAAATGTCCTAAAATGTCCGAAAACTTAACACAACAGCCCTTCTTTTTTCCATAAAAGGCATTTATATTTGATCGTTTCAAGTGGCGATCCTTTCTTGAATGCGCAAAAGCGTATCTGACCTGCCTGCATCGCTAAATAGACAGACGCTATTTACGTTTCTGATAGCGCGAAGCAACAAACAAGCCGCAAAATCGAAGCGGCGCACAACACAAAGCAAACACCGTTTTTTGCATTCTATCGTATGCATGGCATGCCTGTTAATGCTATTTTTCTACCCCTACCTGGCAGTCCTCACGGAATGCCTGAAGTGTTTGCTTTTTTTACATAAACCAAATAGTATTTATGAAAAACCTCATTCCCGCTTTCAAATTTACGCTACCTGCCCTGCTTGTAGCAGGCGTGTTTTACCTTTTTGCTGCGAATGGCGATTACAATTCCTTGTTTCGACTTGATTCAGAGGAAGTTAGTTCGGTTGGGCCAAAAAAAGTGACAACCTTGCCACCCCCCCCGTGCGCATAATGTCAATATTGTCGTCTGAAGTTTCCTGCGCGCCTTGGCAGGATTTGTTGTTGGGCTCTGCTACCACAAGCAGTGCTAGCTACGACGCATGCAGCCCCGACACGGTGGTCATTTCCACCAATGCGGTGACGGCTTCCGGCGCCACATCCGATAACCAGGAGATTGTATATCAGGAACTCTGCGGCGATGGACAGCTCATCGCCAAAATATCGGCGTTGTCGGGTGGTTACGCAGGCTTGTTTGTACGCGAAAGCAACGTGACCGGTGCGCGCAAAGGCGCCATTATGACCCAGAAGGGCAGCACGGTATTCCGGCATCTGCGCAGCACTACGAATGGTATCCAGTTTCAGGCATCTTATACAGCTTCAGGACACCAGTGGCTGAAAATCAACCGCAGCGGTACGCAAGTTATTGGCTCGTGGTCGACCAACGGCACGAGCTGGAACGTGGCATTCAATACAGCGCTGTCTATGACGGATTGCGTCGTTATCGGCATGGCGGCTTTCAGCACGAGCAGCGGCACGACCATCAATGCCACCTTTACCGACATCAGCGTGGCACAATCGGATACCATCCCATCCACGGAAGTTGCCTTTGCCGACAGCAGCCTGACAGCCCAGGGTGGCGATACGGTACAAATCTGTGTGAATCTTCAAAATCCCTGCTATTGCAGTCCTGTAACCGTAGATGTAGCGTTGGCGACTGACTCTTTGCCGCACCTGATCGGCTACGAACCGCAAACCCTGACTTTTGAGGAAGGCGATACGGTGCAGTGTTTTACGGTGGTGCTGGCGGAATCGGATACAAGCGGAACTTACACGTTTGAACTGACGAATCTGGAGGGCGGGCATGATAGTAAAATCGGGGTGATTGGGGAGTTGGTGCTGGAGGTTGAAGGGAATGAGGCTGAACCAATACCAGGGTATTGTGGGGAAATGACTCGAATGACAGAGCCAGATGGCCCACCGGTTTATTTTGACCGGTTCGGAAATTATTACAGCCAAAGCGAGGTAGCGTTGCAAACAGTTACAACAAGTTCCTCATGTAACTGTTCAGAGTTTGAAAGTGAAATATCCAATCTGGAAAGCAGCCACTTTTATCTGGAGTTTATGGACTGTGTGAATGACACAGGAGAGGGGTTTGATAGTGATGTGGTAGCACCGGGTAATACCCTTCCAGAAGGTTATTATTTCCGCCGTACGGCTTGTAAAGTGTTTGCTGATTTATCTGAGATTGTACTCCGCTCTGAGCCACCCTTTAGTGGCCAAAGCTCACCTTTTGTGAATGTACGGTTGATTAAGGCGGACGATGGTGATTTCGCTTTAGGGGCTGGAGTTATAGCGGCTGCTACAGCTCTTTTTCCTGATTATCATAGTCAGCATGGCGGTCTGATTGATGGCTACCCCTGGATGATCCTGAATAATAGCGATTTACCGAATGGAGAAACTGATAATACTCATGCTTTTGCGATTGTAGATTTTGATAATTTTAACTTTCACGCAGGGCAAGGGAACGATAATTTGGATATTCTTGAACATGACCTTTACACAGTTCTGATGCATGAGGCTTTACATATGCTGGGGTTTGCCGGCTTGATGAATACAACCGACGGCACTCCCATACTTGGCGGAAATGCCGGATATGGCCGCTTCGCGTCTTTTCTGGAATTAGATACAGGTACTCCGGTGATCGCTCAGGATGGGGACCCTTACCACTGGATTTTAAATACAACAACTGGCAACCTACACCATAGCTGCAAAGATGCGACTACTGATATTACAGGGCCGGATATGCTTTTTGCAGTATCCCCTTCTGAAAAGTATCCGGTATTCACTGGTAACTCTGGCAATCCAAGTGGGTTTAGTCATTTAGAAATTGATTGCGATGGAGTTTCTACCCCCAGTTTTTTGATGGATAATATTACTCCATCCGGAGTTGAGCGGTCAATTACTAATGCGGAAAAAGCAATTTTATGCAGACTCGGTTATCAAGTGGCAGGTCAAAGCAACTGCGATTGTACAGTCGCGGGCGCCAATGACATAGGAGAAGGCTGCGCACAGACACCATTATATCGTTTTGAATTTTGTGAAAACGCTACGCTGCCAATTGATCCCGATGACTTAACAGATAACGATGCCGGGACAGGAATTTCTTACTTTGAACCGCTAGGGGAAGGGCACGGTTCTTTAGTAGAAGATGAAATGACCGGAATCTGGACTTTCACACCGGAACGCTTAGGCCTACAGGCTTTGCTAGCATCATACATCGGCCCTGCTTATTATCCAGATGACAGCCTTTGCGCCAATATTGAATCCTTTGTATCACCACCAGCTACAGCACGCAAGAATTTTGTAGAACTCCAGGGGGTTACGGTTTACCCCAATCCAACGGATCATTCTATAACGCTGTTTGCAAAAGAAGTCTTTAGCGAACCCGGGCAAATAACATTATATGACCTAACCGGGAAGCTTTTGAAACAAGTAGTCCTTCTTCCCGGCCAACGCCAATGGAATATTGATGTTGCCGATCTCTATCCCGGCTTCTATTTGTATCATATTAATAGAGGAGGTCAGGATTATGCAACAGGCAAATTGAGTATCATTCGCTGATTTAAACATACAGTGCCTGGGCTATTGCTTTAGTCCAGGCACTAAACCTTATTCCCATGAAAAAAATAGTTTTTTTAGTTGTTTTCATGAGTTGTGTTTGCGACTGCTTTGCTCAAAAACACGATTATGTTTGGTTATTGGGATATAGCAGCAATCCCAATGATTTGAATTTTGGGGGCACGGTAATTGACTTTAATTTTAGTCCTTACGATATATATTATGAATATCGAGAAATGAACTTTGATGTAGCAAATACAAGTGCTTGTGATACAGCAGGGAATTTATTATTTTATACTAATGGGATTTATATAGCCAATCATTTGGGGGAGCCCATGACAAATGGGATCGGCTTAAATCATGGTACTTATCCATTGGCTACTCCTGATTGGGGATTAATCATGAGGCAAGGAGTAATGGTTTTACCAAAGCCCGAATCAACAAATTACTATTACCTGCTCCACACTCCAAAAGATCAGGGAGGCGGGGGTGTTCCTACCCATAGCTCTAAAATGTACTACAGTGTTATTGATATGGAACAAGATAACGGAAAAGGCGCTGTGGTTGAAAAAAACATTGAAATACTCCAGGACATCTTACAAGAAGGGCGAATAACGGCAACGAAACACGCCAACGGACGAGACTGGTGGATTATTACGAAAAGAAGAAATTCAGGCCGATTTTATAAAATTTTATTAGATGAGCATACGATCCAGGTTAAAGATGTACAAGAATTTGAAAATATCAGCGATTATTCCGGAATTGGACAATCTATATTTTCTCCGGATGGCAGCAGGTATGTTGCTTCAACCATAAGAGGCAATGTTGGAGATGATTGTTATATTGACATCTATGACTTTGATCGCTGTACCGGAGAATTATTTAATCCAATACAAATCACCTATGCTGACAGTGCTTGGTCGGGGGGTGTAGCCATTTCACCGAATTCACGGTTTTTGTATGTTTCCTCTTTCCGATATGTATACCAATATGACCTCTGGGCAACCGACATTCAAGCCTCTAAAGACACCGTAGCCATTTGGGATGGTTTTTTTGTTCCGCCTGTGTTTGCCACCACATTTTTTCTTGCACAATTGGCGCCAGACGGGAAAATCTACATCAGTGCAAACAACAGCGTTCCCTACCTCCACGTCATCAATAACCCCGATCTGCCCGGCGATAGCTGCAATGTCTGTCAGCATTGTGTGGAATTGCCTACCTGGAATGCCTTTTCCATGCCCAATTTTCCCAACTATCGCCTCGGTGCGCTCGAAGGCAGCCCCTGCGACACCCTGCGTCAGCCACCCACAGCAGCCTGGAGCTATGATGCACAGGCGCTGGAGTTGGCTTTTCTGGATGCCAGCTTTCACGACATCCGAAGCTGGCATTGGGATTTTGGTGATGGGGTAACGGATACGGTGCCGCATCCAGTGCATATCTATGCGGCAGAGGGTGTGTATAATGTCTGTCTTGCTGTGAGTAATCCTCGTGGAGCGGATACGCTGTGCCGGGAGGTGCAGGTATTGATCAATAGTTTGGTGGAAATAGAAGGAGGCATTTCGGCGAGCATTTCGCCTAATCCGGTGGGCGCGTCTGTAACGGCGAATTTATTCGCCGACCTGGGCCTTTGGGCGAATAAATTCGAGGGTACCCTGTCGTTGCACGACGCCATGGGCCGGGAAGTGCTGCGCGAGCCGCTGCGCGCAGTGAATGGGAAGGTGCAGCAGGAACTGAAAGTCGGGCATTTGGCGGCTGGGGTGTATTTTTGTAGCATTGAGGCTGAAGGAAATGTGGTTTGGCAGGGGAAGTTGGTGAAATAGCCCCCCCGCCCCTCCTTCGGCTATCGCTTATCCGCCAATGGGGAGCGCAGCATATTCACGAGGCGGAGCTTCGACTTGACTTCGACTATGCTAGCCGCCACTGGCAGGCAAGGCAAAAAAATTGGGTAAAGACAAACAAGGTAGGGCCGATAAAGCCACAGGGAAAGTGCAAGTAATGTAGGATCTCAACGTGGGCAAAAAAGTTCGTTATTCCTAAAAACAGAGTAACGAAATGAGTACAACATTTTTGAAACTCGCAAGGAATGGCAATCAGTACTGAAAAATCTTTTTTCTTAAATGCACTGAAATACAGTCCTTTAGATTGGCATTAGGGAGTGCCAATGGATGTCTACGAATGCGTGTGATTAGTGTTGTGATCCCGCTGGGATTACTCCTTGCTGTTGATTATCAGTCATTTAAATGCTGTTTTTTAAACGAAGTGACGAAATGAGTACAACATTTTTTGTCTTTGAAGTTACTATTACTTGAAGATAAAGGTACTGATTGGTATAGAAAATACCACATTGGCGCACAATCTTTAGGTCGTTTAATTCGCCGCCAGTGTTGTCAAAGTCATTGGCAAACTGCGGAAACCTTCATCCGGATTCCAGCCTTCCTTGAACTCGATGCGGTCTGATTCAACCGTTCGGGCAGAGAGGAAGTCTTCTATGTTGAGGTGAAGTGGCACGGCTGAATGAATTACTTTATAGAGGCGCAATATACAAAATTGCGAAAACTGCAATTTGGGCAGGCTGCACTTTCTTCCCGGCGCGCGCCGGTGCAAACCACAAAGCGGCCAGTTTTATAATTCGGATGTTGGTAATCACGCTGCTTAATCCCAGCTGGGGGGACACACGGCGGGCTGAACCCGCAGCCTTAATCCGTGTGCAGCCAAAGGCTGCAACGAGCGGCGCCATTTTAAAATGAAGCGGGTGGAAAGCAGTAGAGCTGCGGCACGAGCGGGCAGCTTGAGCGCCAGCAGGCAAGCGGGGCTTGGGCACGAGCGGTGGAAAGTCATGCAGCTATGGCACGAGCGGGGTGTTATTCGATAAATTGGTTTGAATGTAACCACGCAATAAACAAATCACTTCGATGATAGCGAATACCTTCACATAATATTTGTTTTCGTTCATTTAACATAACTACTCTTTTGTAAGGGGTATCTTCATTACCTTTTTTTTGAGGATAGCTAATCCAAATATCAATTACAACTCTCGGGTCAAATCTTCTTTTCGAGATTGTATCAGGATATAAAGTAGGGAGTGATAAAGAAGCGGCAAAATCTATTAGACTAAGGCTGTCTTTTATTGAAGTTATTCTACTGTAACCTTTATAGTTCCGTACCAAACTATCAGTTATTTGGCCTTCGATACGAAAATTCCACGGCAATGCATAACAGTCAACCTGATATATATGCTGCCCAAACAAGCTTGTATGGAGCAGCACGAGAACTGAAATATTTATGAATCTTATTTTATTCATTGCTTTTTTCTTTTGTAGAGAAAGGATCGACCGCTCGGTACTTCCCCCGCTCGCGACCAACCTGTCACCCGTCAAAAGCGCTCGCTCGTTGCGACCTGTGGTCGCATACGGGTCAAAGCTGCGGGCTCCAGCCCGGCTACAAAAAACACCAAATCAAATCCCGGCTGTCGGCACAAAACCAATATCGTTCCAAATATCATCCAGCAGTAGC
>JABWAJ010000319.1 GCA_013361075.1 Saprospiraceae bacterium
ATTGGAAATCCAAGGATGACATCGGTGCCTGAGAAAGTAATTGCGCCACCAGCAGTAACAGTCTGACGCGAGGACGAGCCGCCTCCAAACGGCCCTGTACTGATACTTCGGGTAGCATCTCCAACCAAAGTGGCATGCCTTGAAGCTACTTTATCGTTCGCAGCCCCGGAAGGTTCGTTAAACTGATAATAGCTGACCAGATTGGGCTGGTTTTGTGGCGACAAGGTCAAGTGCATGAGTTCGCGGATTTCATTTTGGGTCAAACTTTTGTTCCACACCGCGACTTCGTCAATTTCTCCTTTAAAATAACGGGATCCCTGGTCATACCCAATTTTTACCGGCGTGTCAAAAGCTTCAGCAGGGTGGGCGGCAGTTCGGGTAACCGCCAATCCATTCATGTAAACCTTGGCATCGGAAGGAGTAATCACCAGTGCGATATGTGTCCAGACATTATCAGGCACTGTAAAGCCTGTGTTAAAGCCATACGAACCGGCAGCATCGTTCCAGGTGTACCGGAGCTGATTGCCGGAGGTGATACTCAGTCCTGAGCTGGTGGTGCCTCCGCGAGCATACACAATGCCGGCAAAATCTACCTGCGCGCCGTTGCGCTTGATCCATGCCGTCATGCTTACTGTATTGGAATTCAGATTCAGGTTGGTTCCCGGGACGGCATAGTCTCCGCTACCGTCTAAAATTAAAGCATTTCCGGGAATGGTATCGGCAGCACAAAGATTTCCCAAGGGCAGGTTGTTGATCAAATCTGCCACCGTACGGGTTGTTGTTCCATTGGCATCCGTTACGGTGAGGGTTGCTGTATAAAATCCCGGGGTTGTGCCCAATACGACCCTTGGATTGCGGATATCGGGGTCGCTGATCCACAATGGTGCCGGCGAAATCTCCCAGTGATAAGTTGCGCTTCCATTCACCACCGAATAACTTTCTAATTGCAAGGTATCGCGGCCACAGGAAGGCGTGGCATTATCAACCATAGGCTGAACCAGGGTAGTCGTTGAAGGCGTATAAAGGTCAGCTTCCCAAATACCATTGCCCGTACCTATCCGAAGCTTGCCACCTTTGTAAAATGGCTTTGCAAAAACGCCTCCAAAATCGCCGTACAGCCCTAAGGGTAAGCCCGTATTATACAAAACCCAGTCTGAAGCCGTATTGTCGCGGTAATAAACCTTTCCGCCACTTCCACTGACGAAATAAACGCCTCCATTGGTTCCTAACTGATGAAGGATATCGGTAGCGTCCACATTATTGAGCGTAGCCGTGGTCCAGTTGGTCCAGGTAGCGCCACCGTCAGTGGATTTGAATATTTTCTGTCCGTTGGGGCCGCTCCTAAAGCCCCACCAAATGGTATTGGGATCCGAACCGCTCATAGAGATTTTTGAAATGCGGCGCTGGGAAGCAGTTAAAGTTCCGGGGTTGGCACATTGGACCCAGTTTGCACCACCATCAGTCGTTTTCCAAAGCTCTCCATCGTTAGGGCCAGTGGTTTGTACTGTAAAATATATCACATTAGGGTTAGCACGGGAAACTTCGATGTACCTGATTTTAGCATTCGCATTACTGTGTGTGAACAAAGCTGAAAAAGTAAGCCCGTTGTCGGTCGTTTTCCAGAATTGGTTGCCGTTCCCCAAATAATAGGTGTACATATAGCGGGGATCCCATTTTTGCTCCGCGCCTTCCATTGGAAAAAAACCTTCATTTGGCCATTTGGTCACGTTAAAGGATCCAACAGGCAGGTTATTGGTAGCAGGCAAAATCCTGCCACCTAGGTCAGAAAAATAGGTTAAGGAAGGGTTACCGGGATTGACATAACCCGTTGGGGCTTCCCCGCCACCAATGCGCAAATAGTCGCCGGCGGGATAACTTTCGCGCCAGGCCACATTACCGTTGTGATAGCGGCCACCCACAAGAACGTCTTCGTTCCAGCCAGCGTCAAAACCCCAGTGTTCTGATCCGCGCATGTTGTTGATCCGCACGAAATAGTTGGCCGATGGTAAAGTAAAAAAATCAGTGGAAAGATTGATCCCTCCGTCCGTAACAATCCAGGCATCGCTGCCGCGGACCACCATTTCCTGAATATCGGGATGGATGCTAAATGCACCGCAATAACCGCCCAGCAAGCTGTAATTAACTCCGCCATCAACCGATTTAAAAGAGGTAGTTGTACCCAAAATGATATGATCGGCATTGGTATGGGAAGCCGCAATGGACAAATCGAAAAAACCCTGTCCGTTGGTCATGCTTAATGGACCTGTCGTACAAGGGCCAATTAACCCGGTTTCATTGCTGGCCGCTATGATGGTCCAGGTTTCCCCTGCGTCATCGCTGCGCATCACGCGTGGCCCCATTCCTGTAAGTAAAACAGCATATATCCGATTATTATCGGCGGGTGTAACCGTTAAACGACCACCTCCGTCTGTCAGTCCCGTAATCCATCCTGTTGAGCGGATAGACCAGGTTTGGCCCCCGTCGGTGGATTTCCAAAATTCACAAAGGTCAAGCACTGTATTTTCTACAAGCACATAGGCAATGGAAGGATCGCCTGGCTTAAAAGCAACATCGTAGGCTCTTTTATTCAAAACATTGGTCCACACATTGCCTGCTGAACGACGTTGCAGACTGGTACCGGCTGCCAATACCACATCGGGCTCGTTTGGTTTTATTTTGATGTCTTCACACTGAAAATTAGCAATATTTCTGACTTCAGTCCAGGTGGCTCCACCATCAGTAGTTCTGGAAATTTTGTTTGGATATTCCGAGACATAAACCGTATCAGGGTTGGTGGGGTGAATGGCAATGGCCCCTATGTTATTGGTGAAGTACTGATCTCCAACCGGGGACCAGGTTAAGCCCTTGTCCGTCGTTTTGCCGACAACGCCCGTTTCAGTGCCATAATAGAGCACATCCGGATTGCTGGGGGCAACATCCAGACAATAGACATTTGCCTGCCAGGGTGCAAGCGGTTGAGCGGCATTGTCATTTTGCCTGAAACGTGTAATTACCGGCCCCAGGTAGCTCCAGGCAGAACCGCTTGATTTTTCCTCCTGATTCAAGGGCTGCACAAAATCTTTATCGGTTTTTATGCTAAAATCCAAAGTCCCGTCGGACATGAGATAGGGGTAAACCCTGGCGCGCCAGCGGACATAATATTTTTGATATTTTTTGTAATAGCCAAAGGTCTCTTTCAGCGCTTCGCTTGCACCGTCGCCTGCTTTGGCTACTTCCGCTTTTAAAGAATCAAATTTAAGCTGCCAGGGGGCAAATGCCCGGTCGAGTTCGAATACATTCAACGCCGCATCATTGTTGTATAACTTTCTTGCCCATTCGGGCATATCGGCGGATAGTGGAAGTCGGTTTGCGCGGTTAGGTTGCTGGGCATACCCAAACGTGAGAAGGCAAGCAAATAGAATTAGTGCGTAAATTTTTTTCATAACAATGAGGATTATTACAATTTCTAAAAAAAGCAAAGTAAAAAGGTTTCTGGGACGTGCAAGAAAATTTCCGGCCTACAAAAAGGCTACAAGGCATTGAAAAATGAATTTTTTTTGCAAAAAAAAATTCGTTTATGGAGCGATTTTTTTGCCTGCCCTTTTTTGTTATTATTTCTGTATGCTATATCAATGGACAGGTTTCATTCAAGGATAGCCTGATCCTGTCGAATCCGGTTAAACCGGGTTCCAATTATTCCTTTGAAGAAAAAGTTAAGGTACACCGCAGTTATTTGGAAAAAGCAATTTTTCAAAAAAAATCACTGGAACAATTGTTTGGCAGAATTTACCTGTTTTCGGATTATATGCTCGCGCTGGATTATAGTGAAGCTTCCCGCCATCTTTTAGAAGCAGAACGCATTGCAGAAGTATCCGGGCGGCAGGACTGGGCCGGCGAAGTACTCTCGCGAAAAGCCATCCTGTTTGTCAGAATGAAAAAAATAGAGGAAGCAGTGAAACAGCTTGAGGAAGCCGCCCGGATATTCGGCCAATTGCGAGATACACTTAAAATGGCCGAGTGCATAGAGCAATTGGGGGCTACTTATATTCAGGCTGGAAACCCGGGCAAAGCAAAAGAACAGTACAAACTGGCCTTGCCGTTGCTGGAGCGATTTGGCGACAAATCACATATGCGTGTTGTATATGGAAATTATAGCAATGTTTTTATGCTTCAAAATCAACCTGAAAAAGCTATTGTCTATCTTCAAAAATCTTTGGCAATTAACCAAAAATCAGGCGACCGGGGGAAAAAAGCTCAGGACCTTGGAGACCTCGGTAATGCTTATGTATTGCTAAAAAACTATGATAAGGCATTTGCGTGTTTTCAGGAGTCCTTAGCAATAGCCCAGGAATTAAACCTTCTGGAAGTGGTCTTTGTAACCTATTCTGATATGGCTGAAGCTTATGAAAGAATGGGCAATTTTCGCGAAGCTTATGCATATTTTAAAAAATACCATGCCCTTCGCGATAGCGCCATCGGGTTAGAAACCCAAGCGAAAATTGCAGAACTGGAAGCACTGTATGAAAGTGAGAAAAAAGAACTGGCTCTTCAAAAAAGCCAAAACGAATTGGCAAATGCGAAACAATCCGTTCGATACCACATCGTTTTAGTATTTTTTGCTTTGTTCATCCTATTTGTTTTGGCGCTTATTATTCTTAAAACCAGACAAGACCGCACCCGAAAAATAAAAATTTATGAAGCACAGGAAAAGAATTTTCAGCAGGAACTGAAGTTAAAAGAATTGGAGCAAACGCAACTTTCCCAGCGATTTGCTGCCCGTCAGAAAGATTTGACCGACCTGGCACTCGATATTGACCGAAAAAACGATTTTGTTAAGGTATTACTGCAAAAAATCGAGGCGCTTTCTCCCAATATTCAACCTTCGCGGCTTAGTGAACTATATGCCTTACAACAATTTATTTTAAGCTATCAACAACTCGATTCGCAAAGGAATATTTTTCAGAAAAATATTGAAGAATTAAACCACGAGTTTTTCGAAAAATTAACGGCCAGGTTTGGGGAATTGACTCAATCAGAAAAAGAGGTCTGTGGATTACTTCGATTGAATCTGTCCAATAAAGAAATCGCGTTGATCAAAAATATTTCGCCCAACTCGGCCAAAATGGCGCGGTATCGGTTGCGCAAACGCCTTAATCTGAATGAAGATGACGATATTATTGCTTTTTTGCAGGCGTTTTGAACAGGTTATCATACCCCTCAGAGATGCCCAATACCTGACCTGATAGGAACCTTACTCCCCTGCAGTTGGATTCACTACGACCCGGCGCAAAATACGTTGGTCATCCAATTGAATCACCAGCGTATAAACACCAGCGCTATTGGAAATACGCATGTTGTGGGTAGCCGGATTACTGGCAACCAAACGCTCCCGGGTGACCAATTCATCAAGGACACTGAATACGTGAATGGTGCCTGGCATTCCGGCATGTACATACAGTTTTCCGGCTGGCTCACATTGGCTGCGATGCGCACTATGGCTGCGTCGTCGTTAGTGATCGTACCCGTTTGTGGTGAGCCTGCAACCCAAATGCCGGAAGGGGCAGTAGCAGTAAACCTAAACTTGTACCTTCAGCCGTAGCGCCGCCTGCCGGAATGGTGATCGGGCTTGCACCATTAGCCGGATAATCCGTATCTGATGCAGCTGTGCCACCAACAGTTTATTGAATTTTAAAAATCAGGTTTTTGTACCCTAATCGGATAACTTTCAGAAGTTGGTCAGTTACCAGCGGCGGATACTTTTGCCGGAGAAAATAAATGTCAGTATATGACCTTTAAAAATCTACACCACTTAACTACGTTCACCCTTAAAGATTTTAGATTTATTCCCAATTTGAAATTATTCTCCTAACTTTCCTGCTGATCTCATTCTCAAACAAGCGTTTTACCAACTACTGCTTATGTACTGGCTTTTACTCCTTTTTCCGCTGGCAGCCATCTACGCAGGCATAAGCGCCGTATTTTACGTATTCCAGCATTTTTTCTTTTTCCGCCCGGAGCGGCTGCCTACCGATTTCAAATACCAGTATTCCTTTGATTTTGAAGAAAAAACCTTCGAAATGGAAGATGGCGGGAGCATCAACGCCGTTTTTTTTCGGGTACCCAACAGCCGGGGCGTCATTTATTACCTCAAAGGCAACTCGCGCAGCATCAAAGGCTGGGCCAAATTTGCCCGCGATTTTATGAGCAACGGCTACGATTTTTTCATGATGGACTACCGCGGCTTCGGAAAAAGCCGGGGCAAACGCACCGAACAAATCCTGTACAATGACGCACAGGATTTATACAATTGGCTCAAACGCAGCTATCCGGAAGATAAAATTGTGGTCTATGGCCGCTCAATGGGCTCCGGTATTGCTGCACGTGTCGCCTCCTGGAACAGGCCGCGTATGCTCATTCTGGACGCGCCGTACTTCAGTTTTTACCACCAGATCAAACGCTATGGTTTTTTGTTGCCGCTGCGTTGGTTGTTGCGCTACCAGATTCGAACTGACTGGTTCATCAAAAAAATCGAATTTCCGGTTTACCTCCTGCATGGCACCCGTGACCGGCTCATTCCATATAAGCACAGCCAGTTATTGCAGCAGGTTAATCCCCGGCACGTTCACCTGCTCACCATCGAAGGCGGTGGTCACAACAACCTGACTGATTTTGCCACCTACCA
>JABWAJ010000320.1 GCA_013361075.1 Saprospiraceae bacterium
GAAAGGGCTGATTCACCCTTCTGTTAAGAAATGATACCCTACACCTTTAATGGTATTGATTTGAACCCCCGGATCGTCGCGGAGGTAGTCGCGGACTTTTGCAAATTATGTATTTGATTTACAATGATTTAGGGGTAAAAACATGGAGAGAGGTTAGATCATTGAGTTGACTGATTTTTGTTGATCAGATTTTCAATATCCTCAATAAGGGACTTTATCTTTGGCAACAGTGGTAGTAATTCGGACTCTTCGGAATCGGTAAAATCTTCATAATCTGCATCTTGGCGCATTCCAAATAGCTTGTTAAACAGAATTCCTTCAGACGGGTCTATTTTTCCTGATTTAATAAGCTCTTGATTGAAGGCAGATTTCAAGCCAGAATGAGTGGCTGCTTCTTGTCCTTTTTGGGCAAGGTAAGCTGAAACAATATAAAAACAGGCATAATACATTCTGTTTGCAGCAGAATTCCATCGTTTCCTTTCAACCAAAATTTCTGCATCTTCAAATACTTCTTTTGCTCTTGCAATTCGGTATTTGACTAATTCTTGTTTAGAAAAGCTCATGCTCTAATTCCTTCTTTTTCAATAATCTGAAAAATAGGCATAACGGCCCGACCTTCCCAATCTGTTTTGTTATGAACCAAACTACTGATTACTGCATTGTGTTCTAACTCCAATTTGTAAAGATTTTCCCGGATTAAATCTTTCAACTGAGGATTTAAGGGCTTTTCCAATAAAATAAGAAAATCCCAATCGGAGTCTTGCCGAAAGTCTCCTCGGGCCCTTGATCCGAACAAAATCACTTCCGCTTGCTTATCTATTTTTAGGACCTCATCCTTAACTAAACTTAGTATTTCCATAATATCATTAGTTGTTTACAGTATGATGATAATGGCATAGCTTTATGCGAAGTTCGCATTTTTTAGAGACTTTTTTACCGTCTTTTGCCCGTAATGTGAAAATCTCACCCTTCTGTTAAGAAATGATACCCCACACCTTTAATGGTATTGATTTGAACCCCCGGATCGTCGCGGAGGTAGTCGCGTAGTTTGGTGATGTACACATCTAAGTTGCGGGAGTTGAAAAAACTGTCGTCGCCCCAAACGCGCATCAGAATATCCTTTCGGGCGACCGTAAAATTGCGGTTTTCACACAAAATAGTCAGTAATTCAGTTTCGCGGTGAGATAGTTTTCGCGTCTGATCACGGCGGCGGAGCTCGTACCGCTGAGGTAAAAATTCAAACTGGCCAATGGTGAAAGACGCAGCGGGTGAAGTTTGAGCCTGTGCTTTGGACCGGGTCAGTTGAAGCAGATTCTGAACACGCACAATCAGTTCTTCGAGGCTGAACGGCTTGCGGATATAGTCATTTCCGCCTACCTGAAAGCCTTTCAGGGCATCTTCGGTTTGGGTTTTGGCGGTCAGGAAAATGATGGGCTGAGCGGGATCAAGTTTGCGAATCTCTTCTGCAATGGTATAACCGTCTACATTGGGCAGCATGACGTCGAGCACAGAAATATCGGGTTGGAACTGCCCAAAAGCGGCTACAGCCAATTTGCCGTCGGCCACCATATTGACTTCGTAATTCCGGCTTTCCAGACTTTCTTTCACAATTTTGCCTAAAAAGACCTCATCTTCAACGTATAAAATTTTAGTCTTTTGCATGCTTGCGCGGAATGTTGATGATGAAACTGCTTCCCTGGCCGGGCGTACTTTCTAAGCGAACGCGCCCTCCGTGTTTCAGCAAGACACTGGCTACATAACTTAATCCCAGCCCATAGCCTTTCACATTATGCTGGTTGCCGGTGGGCACACGGAAGAATTTTTCAAAGACCTTACCGGTGTATTCCGGTGGTATGCCTATTCCCCGATCACTTACGGTAAAGCAGAGGGCAGAGGCATCTGCTTTTAAATCTAAATGGATGTACGGAGTGTTTTCGCTGTATTTCAAGGCATTGTCGAGCAGGTTGTACACCACGTTGGTCAAATGAATGCGGTCGCCCAGCAAGTCGAAATGATCATTTTCGTATGTAAAAGTGGTGGTAGCACCGAATTTTTCAAACTGCAGCTTCATGGAACTGAGGACTTCCTGCACCAATTGCCGGAAATCGAAGTGCTCCATGTGAAGATCAGGCTCTTTTTGTTCAAAAATTGCCATTTTCAACACCTTGTCTACCAACATGGACAGGCGGTTGAGCTCCTGTTTGGAAATGTCTAAATATTCTGCGGTGCGTTCGGGTTCACGCAAGGCATCAAAATTGCGCAGCGATTCAATGGCCACGCCAACCGTTGCAATGGGCGTTTTCAATTCGTGCGCGACATTGCTGATAAAGTCATTTTTGAGGATAGCCAGCCGCTGTTGCTGACGCAGGCTCTGGTAAATAAACCCGAAAGCCAGACCGGTTGTCAGCAGTAAAAACAAAGAAAACATCCCTTGCGGAAATACTTTTCTGAACAAATAGTTCTCATAGTTGTCAATGGCACCATAATAAAAGGTACGCGGGGGCAATCCGGCAGGTAAAGGCTTGGTCAGGATGCGGTTTTCCGCTGTGTTTTGCTTTTGGGATTCAGACGGCAACGATGCGCACAGCACTTCTGCATCCAAAAGAATACCCGAAGCAGAAAGTGCCTGCTGAAAATGCATCTGCAAAGCAGCAATGGGGATGGTGTCGCAAACCCAGGTATTTTCTAAAACTGAACCAGGGAGCAGGCTGTCCCTTGAAGTGGAAAAAAAATATGCAGTATTGTGTTCCATAAAAGCAGTCCGCTGCAACGTGTCAGAATTGATCGTGATCCGCATTTTTCGTTGCGGAAGGGAGTCCACTTTCATCATTAGTTTTTTTTCAGGGACTTCCAGATTAAAGTGGTGGTCTTCGCGCGACATGTTCAATTGCAGTACGTTTTGCAGGGTCAGGATCACCGCAGTGTCTACGCTCCGGCCCGTAATGTCCAATGGTGCCAGAATGGTGGTGCTGATCAGCGAATCCTGTGTCTTCCGGATGGTTTGTTGGAAAATATTTTCTGCATCTTTTTGCAGCAAGCCTTTCCGCTCGTCATACACCTTGCGCAACCACAACCCCTGAAATACGAAGAGCATGGCCATGCTGGTTGCCATGAGCAGCAGCGCGGTCTGGTGGCGCGAAAGTTTCAATATGTTGCGGATGGTGGTCATGTGTTACCCCCTAATGCTAAAGGGGAATTCAGGCTTATTCATTGATCATCGTTACAAAGATACGCTTACCCGCTTCCCATTGTTCTGTCCATTAACCTTAATTAACCTTATATCAAGGATGATTAACGCAGGGTGGGGATAGCTTTGCCTTCAAAAAAAAAACGTTATGAAAATCCTGTTCACCATGTTGTTTTGTTTGCTGACCGCTCTGACGTGGGCGCAGCAAAATCAGGGCACGCTTGTGTATGAGTTCAAAGCGAACCTGCACCGCCAGTTGCCTCCCGACAATCAGGATATGAAAGCGATGATTCCGGAGTTCCGGACTTCGCGGTTCCAACTCCTGTTTACTCCGCAAGCTTCGCTCTACAAAGCTATTGAAGAGGAAGAAGATGAAGAAGACATGCACCAGGGTGGGGGCATGCGCATCCGCATCAGTGCAGGAAGTGACGAAATTTACCGCGACCTGGCCAACCGTCGCCGCATTGAAAAGCGGGAGTTCATGGGGGAGGAATACCTCATTGACGACACGCTGAAAACGGCCCCCTGGAAGCTAAATGCCACAGAGCGAAAAACAGTGATGGGTTTCGATTGCATGAAAGCTGTGTGGTCGGACACGACCAACAAAAGGGAGATTGTAGCCTGGTTTGCACCGACCATTCCTGTACCTTCCGGTCCTGATATCTACACCTCCCTTCCGGGAATGGTGCTGGAGGTAGACATCAACAATGGAGAAACGGTCATTCGCGCACAAACGGCAGAGTGGAAAACCCCCGCTGAAAAAGCTATGAAAGCACCCAAAGGAGGCAAAATCGTGACCGCAGAAGCCTACCGGGCTATTGTGGACGAGCAACTCAAAAAGATGGGGGGCCGCGGAGGGATTCGGATTATGAGAAACTAATTAGGGAAAGGGGCAAGGGGCAAGAGGCAAGGGGCAAGAGGCAAAAAACAGGGCCCATTTCACAAAATCATTGTGCTTTGCCCCTTGCCCCTCAAAAAAATAAGCACCAAAGTAACCTTTAGCGCTTATTTCAAGAGGCAAAAAAGTTGGTTTGTAGTTTGTTTCTCTATTTTTTGGGAACTAGTTTTTTGATGCGGATGCGTTGACCCGGTTTGCAAATCACATCATCGTTCAACTCATTGATTTGCATCAGATCCGGTGTCGTTACTCCCGGCAATTTTCGGGCAATATCCGAAAGGCGCTCTTTGCGGCTTACTGTATAAAACGCATATTCTTCCCGTGAAGCGACTTTTTGAGCTTTGAACGAAGGGACAGCAGTTATTTCGGAAGGAACAACGATCGGAATAACGATCACAGGTTCCATCTTTTCCATTTTAATCACAGGTTTGGGGGGCGCCGGCCGGCGGAATACCACCAGCTTCTGACCGGCAGCAAGGTCACTTGTTTTGAGGTTATTCCACATTTTCAACTGCCGGACACTGCAATTGAATTCTTTGGAAAGGCCTTCCAGGGTTTCTCCGGCCTCTACCAAATGTGTTGTTTGTAACATTTCGCGATTCAGGCTGCCGGAAGATTGGAGCACAAAAATCGGGAGCACCGAAGTTTTGAGCGTTCCTTCGCCACTATCCGGCCGGTGTGCATCCACATAAGCACTGAAAGCAGCCATTACGCGGCGCGGCAGAATGATGTAATTGCCGGCTTCGTTTGCGGGGATGATCCCTTTGCGGTAAGCAGGATTGAGCAACTTCAGGACATCGAGGGTGATCCCGGTCTGCTGCACAATCTCCTCAAACGTATATTGGTCATAGACAAGGGCAGTTTCTGTCACCTGCAAATCCACGTCCGGATAGTTCGGAACGATCTCGTGCTCTTCAAAGAACTCGGCCATATAGGCAGCGGCGATGTATGCAGGCACATAATTGCGGGTTTCGGAAGGCAGGTAGCGCTGCATTTTCCAAAAGTCACTGTTGCGGGCGCGTTTTACGGCGCGGGTTACGGTGCCGGAGCCGCTGTTGTAGGCGGCTAAAGCCAGCGCCCAGTTTCCGAAGCGTTGGTGCTGTAAGGCCAGGTATTGGACCGCGGCTTCAGTAGATTTGTGCGGATCGCAGCGTTCATCTACCTGTGCGTTGATTTTCAAACCAACTTCACGGGCGGTTGCCGGCATGAACTGCCAAAGTCCACCCGCGCCACGACGGGATACTGCATGAGGGTTGAGCGAAGACTCGATAATAGGCAAATACTTCAACCCCTCAGGGAGGTCGTATTTTTTGATGTAGTCTTCAAAAATCGGAAAATAAAGGACGGTTCTGCCGAGAATGCGTTCGGCACCTTTTTTGTAGCGAACAATGTATTTGTGGATGTTCGCAGCCACGGCAGCATTGTACTTGCTTTCAACAAGTTTATGCTCGATACTTTTGAGTCTTTCTTTCACAAGATCTGCGCTGAGATCCGGATGAGTTGCTTTGGGAGTGTCTTTTGGCGGGGTAGCGGCGTTGGAGATAAATAGGAAAAAAAGGCAAAAAAAAGTTGTAAAACAACTTCGAGAAGGTACAGTTTCCATAATTGTAAAAGGTTCGGTTAACGCCGCTAAATTAGAAACACTATTCGCCGAAAAACAAGAAAAACCAAAGAAAGTTATCAACACTTTTTGTAAAGTTCTTTTTATCAGCGACTTATAAAGGGTGTTGATTGACGTTATTTTTGTTCAAAAAATAAAAAATAAGGTGTTTTGCACAAAAACCTCATCTTCACACAGTTGTTTAATTTACAAAAATGACCGATTTTTGTGGTCCCTTTTGCAGATGCAACTGAACGAGTCGTTTAGGAATCTTTAGCCAATCAAAGTTAAGTTCAATCAAAAAAGAGAGACTATGAAAGCAATGTTTGTTTGCGGCCTGATTTTCTTAGCTGGTTTGACTGCTTCAGGTCAGGAAAATGCAAAGTTCACGGTAGAAGTGAGCACCGATTCTGTGTTGTTTGGCAACTATTTCCAGGTGCAATTCACGCTTGAAAATGCATCCGGAACCGATTTTCGCCCACCTGCTTTTGATGAATTTGATGTAATCAGCGGCCCTAACATGGCTTCAAGTTTTAGCATGAGCAATGGCAAAGTGTCTCAAAGTGTTACCTACACCTACTATCTGAAGCCAAGAGAGGTTGGCAATTACTACATCCACCCCGCCAGCATCAAAGCTGGAGAAAAAATCATTGAAACAAATGCAAAGGAAGTCCTGGTGGTGCCCAATCCGGATAACATCATTCAAAACCCGGATTCCCGCAGGCAAAAAAGTATGGATGATTGGTTTAACGGGTTTGATGCAATGCCGCGCTTCGACTGGCCGAATCGCTTGGAATTGCCTGTTCCGCCTCAGGAAGAGCGCAAAGCACCGCCAAAATCCAAGAAAAAAACAACCCGTATTTAGAGCTTGTTCGGGAATTCCTCAATCGGCTGCGTGTGGCAAATTTTATTTTATACTGCGTTGGATTTTTTGACTACGTCGAACTTACGTTTCAAG
>JABWAJ010000321.1 GCA_013361075.1 Saprospiraceae bacterium
CCATCAAACATTCCCCGAATGGTGTTTGGTGGAACCCATATTCAATGACCAGCCCCTGCCCGAGGGTTTTGTGTTCGTTGGGCGTAACCCCTTCAATGCTGATAAATAAGTCGTAAACTCTTGATTGTGAAGAAAAACCAACAAGATCGGCCGCTTCCTGCAGGTTTTGGGTGTTGAAGATGCGCTCGCGCAGGTATTCAAGCGAAAGGTATTGCATGAATTTTTTGGGACTTACGCCAGCCCATTCGGTAAAAATGCGCTGAAAATGATGCGGGGATAAATGAACCTGTCTGGCAATTTCCTCCAGGTCGGGCTGATTTTTAAAATGGGTGCTCAGGTATTGAATGGCTTCTTCTACCCGATAATAATCAATACTTTGCGTTGTCATGTTGTTGAAATTATAGGACAAAATTAGCAGACCGTACCGGGCTTATCAACCTGAAACTTGCGAAACCAACTATCTTTACAAAAAAAAATACTTTATGGAATACCGTCGATTGGGCAATTCGGGCGTTCAGGTGAGCGCCCTTTCTCTGGGATCCTGGCTGACTTTCGGCAGGCAGATCAGCGATGATGTGGCTGAGCGCCTGATGGCAATGGCCTACGAGCGGGGTGTCAATTTTTTCGACAACGCCGAGGGGTACGCAGCCGGAAAGTCGGAAATTGTAATGGGCAATATTTTGAAAAAAATGAACTGGGATCGCACCAGTTATCTGGTTTCCAGCAAAGTTTTTTTTGGCGCAGGTGGAACCAAGCCCAATCAGACCGGCCTTAGCCGCAAGCACATTATTGAAGCTTGCCACGCAGCTTTGCAGCGGTTGCAGGTAGAATATCTGGATTTCTATTTTTGTCACCGCCCGGATCCACACGTCCCTGTTGAAGAAATCGTGTGGGCCATGAACCACCTGATTCAGCAGGGTAAAGTATTTTATTGGGGCGTTTCAGAATGGTCGGCAAAAGAAATAGAAGACGCTCACTTTGTGGCTCAAAAGCGCAACCTGATTGGCCCAACGATGGAGCAACCGCACTACAACCTTTTTGTCCGCGAACGGGTAGAGGTAGAATATGCACCACTGTACAAGCGATTTGGTCTGGGCACCACGATCTGGTCGCCGTTGGCGTCGGGTGTACTGACGAATAAGTACATTGATGCTGCACCGAATGATACTCGATTGAATATCAAAGGAATGGAGTGGCTTCGCGACAGTGCGTTGACTCCTGAACGCCTCGAAAAAGTGCGTCACTTGCATGCCCTTTCCGGAGAATTGGGCATTAGTCTGCCACAGCTTGCCATTGCCTGGTGCCTGAAAAACCCCAATGTCAGTACGGCCATCCTTGGTGCTTCAAAAGAACACCAGTTGGAGGAAACACTCGGTTCAATCGAGGTCTTGCCTTTAATGACAGATGAAGTGATGATGCGCATTGAGCAGATTGCAGACAACAAACCCAAGCCTGCTGAGTAAATGCATTTGGTTGAAATATTCCTGCCACTTGTTGAAAAGGCCAGCGTTGTTCGCTGTCCTGGCCGTTATCTTTGAATTAAACTTTGGCACCTTTCAAGTGTCAGAATGCGTACTTCTGAACATTTTCAGTTCGGGGTTCCAGACTTTATAGGTTTTTAAAACCGGTAAGGTCTCACCGTTTGAAAATGTGCAGTAGTATGGTCAGAATGTTTCATTCAAAAAAATAACCGATGCATTGGCGATTGTTAACCGTATTTTTATGGGTGAGCTTTACCGCAGCTGCCGCCCCTTCTGAC
Organism: Saprospiraceae bacterium; assembly: GCA_013361075.1. Lineage (GTDB taxonomy): Bacteria > Bacteroidota > Bacteroidia > Chitinophagales > Saprospiraceae > JABWAJ01. Next base: position 1,760 of record JABWAJ010000321.1, read on the forward strand.
AGCATCAGCGTTTATATTTTTCTGCGCGAAGATTGCGTCATTTGCCAGCAATACACCCCACAATTAGAGCGACTGGCAGCTGAATACAGCGGGAAAGGCCTTCATTTCGTTGGCGTTTTTCCGAATGCATCTTCTTCTCCTGATTTGGTCGCCGAATTTGCTGAAAAATACGGATTGACCTTTCCTTTGGCCATGGATTCAGAACAAACGATTACCCGGCGCATGGGGGCGACCATTACCCCCGAAGTGGTGGTTTTTGACCACAGGATTGGACAGATTTTGTATTCCGGCCGCATCGATGATCGCTATGTGAAGGTTGGTAAACGCCGACGCCACGTCCAAACCTCAGAGCTGGAAGACGCGCTGAAAGCCATACTATCCGGTCAGGCCGTTCCTGTTCGGGAAACCTCGGCTACAGGGTGTTTGATCACGTTTTTGGAATAGCCGAACCACCCTCTACCCTCTACCCTCTACCCTCTACCCTCTACCCTCTACCTTCTACCTTCTACCCTCTACCCTCTACCTTCTACCCTCTACCCTCTACCTTCTACCCTCTACCCTCTACCCTCTACCTTCTACCCTCTACTTTCTACTAAAATTCACCAATTATGAAAAAATACCTGCTACTTTCCTTTTTTGCATTGTTTTCCCTCAGTTTGTCTGCACAGACGGTCAATTTCAGCGAACACATTGCACCCATTGTGTATAAACACTGCACAGGGTGTCACCGTCCGGGGGAGGTAGGCCCGATGCCGTTGACCAATTACCAGCAAATTTCAGTATGGGGACCAATGATTAAATATGTGACGGGCATCCGCTACATGCCCCCGTGGAAAGCCGACCCGGAATTCCAGCATTACCTGCGTGAAAATACCCTGACAGATGAAGAGATTCAACAGATAGCAGATTGGGTTGACAATGGCAAACCCCAGGGTGACCCAGCGTTGGAACCACCGCTGCCGATTTTTCCGGAAGGTTCCCAGGTTGGCACCCCGGATCTGGTTTTGTCCTTTGCAGAAACGCATGTCCACCCCGGAAATGGGATAGACGAATACCGTTATTTTGTTTTACCCACCGGACTGACCGAATCGCGGGATCTGGTGGCACTCGAAATTCGGCCAGGCAACCGCCGTGTGGTGCATCATACGCTGGTTTGGACGGATACTACTGGTACAGCCGCAGCAAAGGATGCGGCCACCCCTGAATACGGATACGTAGCTGAAAGCGGGATCGGAATCGGTGGAAACCTGGAAACCTTTCAAAACCAGTTGCCCGGCTATGTGCCTGGCCAACGCCCCCCGGTAATGACCAATGGCATGGCCATGCGCCTGCCTGCCAATGCCGATTTGTTGCTGCAAATGCATTATGCCCCTACTCCGGTAGACGAACCCGACAGTTCCTCCGTGTTGCTGTTTTTTGCGGACGAACCAGCACAGCGCTATGTGAAAAACAAAATCATGCTTCCATTGGCCAATACGCTTACCAATGGCCCTTTTATCATTCCTGCTAATCAGACCAGAGAATTTCACGGACGCTGGACTGTTCCTGAAGACATCAGTGTGATTGGCATCGCCCCGCACATGCACTTGCTGGGAACGCATTGGCGGGTATTTGCCGTAACCCCCTCCAATGATACCATCAACCTGATCCGCATCAACGAATGGGATTTTAACTGGCAGGGATCGTACAGTTTCCGCAATCCGCAGGTGCTGCCCCAGGGCACGGTTGTAAACGCCTATGCCGGCTACGACAATACAGCCAACAACCCTGCAAATCCGAATAGCCCGCCACAATGGATAACCTGGGGTGAGGGCACTTCCGATGAAATGTACTATCTGCCCATCAGTTATGTCAGTTATCAGCCTGGTGATGAAAACCTGGAGCTGGATGACATGCTGGTGAATACAGAAGACAACCCCGCTTTTCATTTTTTGCACAACCGCCTTTATCCTGTTTCCCCCAACCCTGCACGCGAAAACCTGAAAGCCGGATTCACACTGGGTCGGGCGAACCGTACCATATTGGAACTGTACAACATGCAGGGCCAACCCGTGCAGCGTTTGCTCGACGGCTGGTTTCTTCAGGGACAGCATACCGTGGACATTCAGGTGGAGGGCCTTGCTCCCGGGGTTTATTGCCTGCGCCTGATTGCCGGAAAAGAACAGCACCTGCAAAAATTTGTTGTAGTAGATTAATAAGTTCCCTTCAGAATATTCCCATGCCGGGGTATGTTGCAACTGCGCGACATATCCCGGATTTTTTTTAGCCATAGTCCCAAATATATTTTTTTCTTATCTGTTCCTTTTCCTAAATTGCACCGCTTATCTGCCACTTGCCTCCCCTGTGCAATGCACTGAAGTGAAAGAAGATGCCCAATTGCTATTCTTCACCGAAAATATCACCTTGTATGAAATGTACCAGTTACAAACTTCAGGCGGCTTTGTGTTTCGCACTGACCATCTTTTGCCTGCTACCAATAGCAGCACAGGTTTATGTCGTCAATGGAGACGCATCGGCCCTCGGGAATGATTGTTTCCAGATCACCCCGGCACAAAACACCCAGGCCGGTTCGGTTTGGTCCCAAAACAAAATCAGTTTAGCCAACGATTTTGAAATAAAGGCTGATCTCAATTTTGGCAACAAAGACAGCAACGGTGCTGACGGTATTGCCTTTGTGTTACAACCCGTTTGTACCGGCCTCGGTAGCTCGGGCGGCGGCATCGGTTATCAGGGCATTTCCCCATCGCTGACTGTAGAATACGATACCTACCAGAATTCAGTCGACCCGATCCAGGATCACATTGCATTGCAGCAAAACGGGGTGCTTACCCACGCAGCGCCCAGCATGCTCGCAGGGCTGTCGCTTCTCCCCAATATCGAAAACGGCGCCGACCACAGCACCATTATCAGTTGGGATGCAGCTACTCAGGTTTTGAGCGTTTTTTTTGACGGGGTACTTCAGTTTGCTTATAATGGAAATATAGTAGCGAATATTTTTGGGGGCAACCCGGAAGTTTTCTGGGGATTTACGGCAGCAACGGGTGCTCTCAATAACGACCAACGGGTTTGTATCACCGAAGTAGAATCTACTGAATTGACGCAGTATGTCGTAACCGATGCTTCCTGTGCAGAAAATGCAGACGGAGCAATTGATTTTACTGCACCCCCGGGAGTTACTTTTGCCTGGAGCAATGGCCCGACTAGTGAGGATAACAGCAACTTGCTTCCCGGCACCTATTTTTTGTCTGTCACGGACGCCAACAATTGTGCCAGTACTTACACCATTGAAGTAGGGGTGGCGCCGGATTTGATCCTGCCTGTGGTGGACTGTCCGCCTGCTGCTTTTGTTTCCTGTGGCGGCGATTTTAGCCCGGCAAGTTTGGGCATGGGCGTGGGATCCGACAATTGCCTGGGAACAGTGGTTTCTTTCAGTGACAATGAAACTCCTGCAGGCTGTGCGGATGGTGCCATTTTGCGCACCTGGACAGCAACTGACCTTGCCGGAAATACGGCAACTTGTGTGCAAACCATTACGATTACCGGGGATGAAGAGCCGCCGGTTTGCCTCAACTGCCCGGGCGATGTGACCATTTCCTGCGAAGACGAGCTTCCGGAAATACCTGCGATAGAAGTCTCCGACAATTGTGACCCTGCACCACTCATCAGCCTGATTAGTACAACCACTCAAACAGGCGACGGCTCCTGCACCGATTTTTCGTACACCATTTCGCGGGTGGTCACGGTGACAGATGCCTGTGGAAATGCCCAAAGTTACCCACAAACGGTTACCGTGAAGGATGACGTGGCCCCGGTTTGCCTCAACTGCCCGGGTGACATTACCGTATCCTGCGGCGAGGTTCCTGAATTGACAGCAGTGGAAGTCTCGGATAATTGTGATCCTGCGCCCCTCGTTTCAGTAGTCAGTACCACTTCCCAACCGGGCGACGGAAGTTGCGGGGATTACTCCTACACCATTTCGCGGATCATCACGGTGACGGATGCTTGTGGGAATACACAAAGTTACCCGCAAACCATAACAGTAGTAGATGATAAAGCACCGGTACTTGATTGCCCGGAGAATACCACAATTTCTTGTGGTGACTTAAATACCAACACAGCTACTGCTATAGATAACTGTGACCCGGCGCCCGCATTAACCTGGTCAGACGAAGCTTTAACGGGCAATTGCGATTGGGCGTGTACCCTCGAACGCACCTGGACGGCCGTAGATGCCTGTGGGAATACAAGCACCTGCGTGCAAACCATAACCGTTACTTCTCTTGATGTCATAGAAGAAGCCCTGTCGGTAGATACTGACGGTGATGGTGCGCCAAACCCACTCGTACTGGGTGTTTCCCACCATAAACTAACACTGCTGCCCGGAGCCGGTCCATGTGTGCTTGAATGGATGCCTTCCGTAGGAGATTCTGCTACTTCGCTGCGCACCGTGCAACTTGTGATTGATGGCTCCGACTGCTCCATTGCGCCGAATTTAGTAAACGCAGATGGCAAATCGAGGAACCCGTTATTGGAAGCAACCCTTAAACTGAGCTTCAAACTGCGGCTTGACCCACCTTATGGCAAGAGGTTGTTGTCCTCCCTCGAAGATTGTATTTTCCATCCCATTGTGTATCAATACATGCCACCGAACCCGGATGTAAATGACCTGCTTCGGCTGGCCAACCTTGGGCTGGGCAACATCATTGGCCCTCCCCACCTGAAACATTTGTTGAATGCATTGCGGTGCATCAATGATACCTACGACATCTGCGACCCGGTAGAAGCGGAAACATCCCTTTCTGTTCCTGGAAGCCAACTGCCTCTTACTCCGGATGAC
>JABWAJ010000322.1 GCA_013361075.1 Saprospiraceae bacterium
ACGTGCTCGTGTGCACTAACATTATCGAAACAGGGCTCGATATTGCCAATGCCAACACCATCATCATCAACAATGCGCACCAGTTTGGGATGAGCGATTTGCACCAGTTGCGCGGCCGGGTGGGTCGTTCCAATAAAAAAGCATTTTGCTACCTGTTCAGTCCGCCGCTTTCTACGCTTACTTCCGACGCCCGCAAACGGCTGCATACGCTGGAAGAATTTTCCGAGTTGGGCAGCGGTTTTTCCATTGCAATGCGGGATATGGACATCCGGGGAGCGGGCAACCTGCTGGGGGCAGAGCAAAGCGGGTTTATTTCAGAAATCGGATTTGAAACCTTCCAGCGCATTTTGGATGAAGCCATTCAGGAGTTGAAGGAAAACGAATTCCGGGATCTTTTCAAAGAAGACCTGGAAAAGGACCGAAAATTTGTGCGGGATGTGCAAATCGAAACCGACGCCGAAATGTTGTTGCCCGATGCCTATGTCGAAAGTACCCAGGAACGCCTGAGTCTGTACACCGAGCTTGACGCCATCGAAAATGAGGAAGGCATCGCTAAATTTGAAGAAAAACTGACTGACCGCTTTGGCCGCCTGCCCAAAGAGGCCAAAGAATTGTTTGAAGGCCTGCGGCTGCGCTGGGTTTGCAAAAGCCTGGGTTTTGAACGCGTTGTTTTAAAAAATAATAAATTGCGGTGTTATTTTGTGGAAAACCCACAATCGCCTTATTACGAGAGCGCCATGTTTCAGCACATCCTCAGCTATGTTGCTGAAAAAGGTAAAACCCAGGGATTGAGTTTGAAGCAATCCAACCGAAGCCTCATTCTGGTTCGCGATGAGGTAAAAGGATTACGAGCGGCCACACATTTACTGAAACAGATCGAACAAACTTCGCCGGTTGTTGCGCTTTAGCGCGGGACCTTGCACAAAAATCCCCCCTCTTTTGCCTTTCACAAGGCCAGATTGCGTTTGCAGGCTGCAAAATTTATCCTTTTTGCAGCTTTCTGCATAACTTTGACGATTTGACGAAAAAAATTGGCGAACACATTGCCTGAAAAGTTCATAGATTAGCTTTCTGAATGGTAACCGCCCGAATTGGCTACATTGGCTGGAGGAAATCACCCTTTCGCTGAAAAGCAAATCCGCAGGCCCGGTAAATCAGTCGGAATGCCGACGCAGACGGATTTAATGACCGCAAAATCATTGGATTGTCCTGCATCGGACGTAAGTTTGCTTTTAGTGAAAATATCAAAACTATCGCTTATGAAGTGGCATTTTACACTTGGTCTTTTTTTATTGATGTTAACGTCCTTCAGTGCGCAGGGGCAGCTTTCCTGCCAATACCGGCTGGATTTGTTCGACAGTTTCGGCGACGGCTGGAATGGCTCTACGCTGACAATTAATATAAACGGTACCAATACTGTTTATACCCTCAATAACTTTGACGACGACGGTATCTTCCGGTCTTTTCCCATTACCATAACAAGCGGTGATGTCGTTTCTTTTACCTATAGCCCGGGGGTGTTTGAAAATGAGGTAACTTATTTCTTTTACGATGCCGACAACATTCTGTTGTTCAACGACGGGCCGAACCCTTCCATCGGAGAAGTTTTTAATGCCACATTGACTTGCCCCTCCTGCCCGGCTGTACCACCTTCCAGTGTATCGGTTGACGATGTCCGTGCATTCCGGGCTGACATCAGCTGGTTGTTTTCTGACCCTGATGGCGTTTATGTGATCGAATACGATACCACCGGTTTTTCGCCGGGTACGGGCGCTACGACCATGGTCAACGACAATGAAGTTCGTTTGAACGGCCTTCAGGAGCATACGGCTTATGATTTTTACATAACTGTATTGTGCGCAAACGGAGATACCAGTACGACAATCGGGCCATTCAGTTTCATGACATTCTGGGCCAACGACACGGGGGTTTCTGACATTTCGGCCCCGCAAACGGCCTGCGGACTGGGTTTTGAGCAACTTACGGTTACCCTTCGGAATTACGGAGGATCGGCTCAGTCGCTCATTCCTTTTCAATTCAGCATCAACGGCGATTTAATTCCGGTTGGGCAGCCTTTGGATGGGTTTTTTACAGGCGTACTTGGCAAAGACAGCATCTATACCATAGAATTTGATACGCCTTACGATTTTTCAGAACCAGGGGAATACGAAATTTTATCCTGGACGGAGCTTTCCGGCGATTCCGACAACAGCAACGATACAACCCGGATTCTGGTGACCAGTGTGCCGATCATTTCGGAATTCCCACACTACAACAACTACGAAGATGGGAAAGGCGGATGGCGTGTGGGTCAGGAAAGTGTCAATTCCACCTGGGACTTTGGCACGCCTGCAAGTGCAGATCTTCCTGCTGCAGCCAGTGGCCTGAATGCATGGGTGACGAATCTTACGGGGGATCACAACGACAGCGAGTTGTCTTATCTCGTCTCTCCCTGCTATGATTTTTCGAACATGACGGAAGATCCAAGGTTGTCGTTTTCCTTGTTTTTTGATTCGGAAGCCTGTTGTGACGAAGGCTGGGTCGAGTTGCGGCTGCATCCGGATTCTGCATGGACCAAAGTGGGAACCAGCGGCACCGGCCTGAACTGGTACAACGACGCGGGTAACCAGTGGTGGGACGGTACAGGCGGATTTACCGGCTGGGTCACGGCCTATAACACGTTGACTGGTGTTGCCGGGTTTTCAAATGTGAATATCCGTTTCGTGTTCTCGACAGATTTTTCAGTCGTGAACAAAGGGATGGCTGTGGACAACATCTTTATTTCTGCCCCTCTCGCAAATGACCTTGGCGCAGTAACGGCCAATCATACGGCAACCGCCATTTGCGGCGATGCACAGGATCAGGTCAGCATTACAGTAAATAATTTCGGAACGGCTACCCAGTCTGGGTTCGATGTTTCCTATCAGGTTAATGGCGGCCCTGTGGTCACAGAAACCGTGGCGGCCAGCCTTGCTGCAAACCAACAGCTCACGTATACTTTCACGGTACCTTTCAACTCCGCGGGCCCGGATAACGTATATGAAATTGTGGTTTGGACTTCATTCCCTGACGATTTTGCACTAAACGATACGACGTCTTTTGTTTTTTCCACTTCTGCACAATTGCCTTTGGTGGAAGACTTTGAAACCGGAGCCATCCCTGTTGGCTGGACAACTGATGAATTCTTTTCGGTATATGCTCCGTTCTCACACAACAACCCGACCTTTAACGTTGCAGATAACCTCTATGCCGGGGATCCGAGCTATGTATTAACGTCAACGGTTTACGGTCCTGTAGAAACGGGAGACAGCCTGTTGTTTGATTACCGCCTTACCCTTTGGTTTGCAGGCACTCAACCTTTCTTCCCGGGTGCAGGCGATAAAATTGAAGTATTCATTTCTACAGATTGTGGAGCGAACTACTCTCTTTTGCATGCCATTGACGCTTCTACGCATATTCCGTCTGCTGAATTTTTTACGGTTCGACTCAGCTTAGACGCTTATGCCGGAGAAACCATTCGTCTGCGGTTTAATGGAACCTGGGGAACCGGCGATTACTGGTTTGATTTGGATAACATCAACCTGAAGCGTTGCCCTGCTTCTTTGGGCCTCACTGCTAATGTGACAGGCGCAACGAGTGAAGCTGCTGCCGACGGGCGGATCACCATCACGGCAACTTCCGGCCTCGCTCCGTACACCTATTTGTGGGAAAGCGATGGCAATAGCGGTGACAATCTCGAAAACCTGGCTATCGGCGATTATTCGATCACAGTGACGGACAAAGCCGGATGCAGCGACGTAATCGAAGCAACGGTTGACATTGCAGTAGCTACCAGTGAACCCAATAGCCTGATCAGCGACCTTCGCCTGGCACCAAACCCGACTTCCGGCGACGCCTTGCTGCACGTTGTCTTCCGCGAAACGACTGACGCCCGCATCACGCTGCTCAATAACGTAGGCCAGGTGTTGTTTGAAACGCGCGATCAAAACGTACGCGAAGGCAATTATCGCCTTGATCTGAGCAATCTGGATGGTGGCTTGTACCTTGTTCGCATTGTAGCCGGAGGTAAAGTGCACACAGAAAAACTGGTGAAAATGCATTAATGCCTTGTTCAAAAATACATTTTCGGGGGCATTCCGGTTACCGGGATGCCCCTTTGCATTAAACCATTTTGATAAATAAGTGTATCCTTCAAAGTAACAGCACTATTCACCTAATTACCACGTCAGCAGGATCATGAAAATAGGGATTGTTTGTTATCCAACCTATGGAGGTAGCGGGGTCGTAGCTACAGAATTAGGTTTGGGTTTGGCCAAAAAAGGCCACGAAATACACTTCATTACTTATCGGCGGCCGGCGCGTCTGGCAATTTTCCATGCCAATATTTTTTATCACGAAGTCACGGCCGAAGATTATCCGTTGTTTGAGTATCCGCCTTATGATACAGCGCTGACGAGCAAACTGGTAGATGTTGTCAAGTTTGAAAACCTGGACATTCTTCACGTGCATTACGCCATTCCGCATGCTGCGGTAGCCTATATGGCGAAAAAGATTTTGCTTACAGAAGGTCGTTACATCCCGGTGGTAACTACTTTGCATGGTACCGACATCACACTGGTGGGCAGCAACAATGCTTTTTCGCCGGTAGTCGCTTTTTCAATCAATAAATCGGACGGCGTCACTGCGGTATCAGAGAGTTTGCGCAAGCAAACAATGGATTTGTTTGCCATTCAAAAAGACATCCGGGTCATTTACAATTTTATTGATTTTGATCGTTTTAAAAAAATTGACAAAGACCATTTTAAAAAAGCCATCGCGCCGAATGGAGAACGCATCCTCACCCATACGTCCAACTTCCGCAAAGTGAAGCGCATAGAGGATGTAATTCTGGTATTTAAAAAGGTTTATGAAAAAATCCCTTCCAAGTTGCTGCTAATCGGCGATGGTCCGGAACGGCACAGCATGGAAGAGCTTTGCCGCAAACTCGAACTGAGCCATGAGGTGCGCTTTTTGGGCAAACAGGATGCCATAGAAGAATTGTTGGCGGTTTCTGACCTCTTCATTATGGCTTCTGAAAGTGAAAGCTTTGGCCTGGCAGCACTGGAGGCAATGGCTTGCGAAGTGCCGGTCATTTCTACCAACGTAGGGGGCTTACCGGAAGTAAACATTCACGGACAAACCGGATTTTTAAGTGAGGTGGGTGATATCGAACAAATGGCACACCATGCCATAACAATCCTCAGCGACGAAGAAGCCCTGCAACAGTTTAGAAAAAATGCACTGGCACAAGCCCGTCGCTTTGACATAGACAAGATCCTGCCACAATACGAAGCTTATTACGAAGAAGTACTTAAGGCCAGTAAGCTGGGCGTAATTGCCTGATTGTTGAAAAACACCAAAGACTTTTACCCGATACGCACATTAGCAGACACGCTTTCAGGGCCACCTAAAAGTTATTTGTTCTACCCGGTTACAAGACATGTTGTGAAAAAACGATGTATCTATGTGGTGAAAACATACATAAATCGCAACGTTGATGATATTTCCTTATGGCGATGACCAGGTTAAAGGCGGGCACTTCCCCTTGTTCAGTTACGCATTCATTGCAGTGAATCTGGCTGTATTTTTATTTGAAGCTACTTTGCCATTGCCGCTTCGGGAAGAATTTTTGATGAAATATGCGGCCATTCCAAGTCATATTTTGCGTGGCGAGGATCTCCATACCCTGTTTACAAGCATGTTTCTCCACGGTGGCTGGATGCACCTGATTGGCAACATGCTCTTTCTGTGGGTTTTTGGGGATAACATTGAAGCCCTCATTGGCAACTTCCGTTTTCTGATCTTTTATTTGCTGGGAGGGTTGCTGGCGCATGCAGCCCATATTTATTTCAATGCAACCAGTACGATCCCTACAGTAGGAGCCAGTGGCGCTATTTCAGCTGTCATGGGCGCTTATTTGCTGCTTTTTCCAAGATCCCGGATCCGGGTTTTGTTTTTCATTTTTCCGTTTGGCATTCCGGCGTTTTTATTCCTTTTTGTCTGGATATTTCAGCAGCTACTCAACGGAAAGGCTTCTCTTCATGTTGCCACAGCTGAATCAAGCGGGGTTGCCTGGTGGGCCCACATCGGAGGATTTGCTTTTGGGGTGTTGGCGGGCATCTGGTTTCGGCTCACGGTGAGGAGGCCTTCCCCTCCTGAGGCTACTTATTACCGGCGCCCTTACAGATGAGTTTCGGGTTTTCCCAAAATCATTACCTTTGCACCCTGTTATCCAAAAAGATCTCAATCGCATTGTATATGTCCGCAGCAATTTTCGATCAGGTTAGAGCCGTTTTGAAAGAAATCGAACAGGAAGCCCCCCAAACGCTTGAGGCGTTGGAGCAATTTCGCATTCGCTATGTAGGTTCCAAAAACGTCATCAAACCCCTGTTTGATGAAATAAAAAACGTAGCGAACGAGCAAAAACGGGAATTCGGGCAACTCATCAACAGCGCCAAGCAAGCGGCTGAAGCCAAATTTAATGCGCTCAAAGAGCAATTGGAAAGTGTTGCCGACGCTGGGTTGGCTGGCAGCCTCGACCTTACGGCACC
>JABWAJ010000323.1 GCA_013361075.1 Saprospiraceae bacterium
CTTTGATTTTCAATTTCTGGCACTGTAGCACCGTCACCGGGCAAGCTCCATAAGGGCCTGTTCCACTACTTTTGCAGCCCCGTCCCAACTGTAACGCATGCGTTGTTGCCTTCCGGCACGAACAAGCGTCGCCCGAAGTATTTCGTCTTCATGCAAGCGTTTCATCGCTTCGGCTATTTGTCCAACATCTTCCGGATCTACCTTCAATGCTGCTTCTCCGGCCACCTCCGGCAGGGAAGATGCGGTGGAAGTCAGCACGGGAGTGTCGCAGTGCATGGCCTCCAGCAAGGGTACCCCGAATCCTTCAAAAAGCGAAATGTAGGTTAGGGCTACCGCAGCTGCGGTTAATTCCGGCAATTCTGTTTCCGGTACATATCCCATAAAAATGATGTCCTCTTTGTGAACTGCAGCTTCCCAGGCACTGCGAATGATACCCGTTTGCCAGGAAAAACGCCCGCCAATCAGCAGCTTCACCGGGGCGTTGCTGTTTGACTTGAACCGATCAAACGCCTGAATGAGGCGGTGAATGTTTTTACGGGGATGTACAGCCCCTATGTAGAGGAAATAAGGCCGGCCGCTGCTGTATTTTTCGCGAACGAGCGCCTGCTTTTCTGCGGATAAAGGCGTGAAGCCATCGCGACAGCCATTGCAACTCACAGAAATTTTATCCGCTGCAATCCGGTATTGTGCCATGATATCCGCTTTTGTAAATTCAGACACCGTGGTCACAGATTCGGCGCGGCGCAGATAGCGTGGTACAAAATAATGGTAATAAGCACGGACGGTAAAAGGAATTTCTGCCGGAAAATGCAGGTGGGCCAGGTCGTGTGTCACCATCAGGGTTTTGGCCGCTGAAGACAGCGAACAAAACCCATCAGGTGAAAAAAACACATCTGCACCACAGCGGCGCAAAGCCGCCGGGAGCGTCCATTCAAACCACAGGTACCACAACACCGGGTGCCGGGCCGGCGGCGGCACAACAATTCCCGATACGTTGGGGCCGAATAAAAAACGAGGGTCAAAAGGACGGTCAAACAGGAAAACGAATTGCCATTCCGGGTGCCATGCCACCAACCGCCGAACAACTTCGTGGGTAAACCAGCCGATGCCTTCGAGTTTATCGGGAAGCAGAAATCGGGCGTTGATGGCTATTTTCATTCTATTTCTCGTAACGTTGTTTAAACCTCCTGTACAGCGCCTTCTGCTTATTATCCAAATCAACGCTTCGGCCTTGAATATACGCATGGGTCACAATACTCGTGCGCATGTCCAGGATATCCCCCTCACTGACAAACAAGTTGGCATCTTTGCCCACTTCCAGCGAACCGGTGCGGGCCTCGATGCCCAAAATTTTTGCCGTATTCAAGGTAAGGGCGGCAATCGCTTCTTCCTTGCCCAGGCCAAACCCAACCGCCTGCCCTGCCTGAAAGGCAAGGTTGCGCTGCTGCCAGAATCCTTCGTGGCCGATGCAATATTCGACGCCGGCCTGTTGCAACAATACCGGCAATTTAAATGGTTGATCCACATCGGCATCTTCGGTAGCCGGTAAGCTCTGGGTAGAACCCAGAATGACCGCAACGTCATTGGTTTTGAGCAAATCGCTGACCAACCATGCATCTCTGCCGCCTACAATGACCAGTTTAAACTGGTATTGCTTGGCAAAGAGCACCGACTGCTGGATGGACTTTGCAGTATTGGCATTGACGAACAGGCGCTTGGAGCCATCGAACAAGCCCCGGACTGCTTCAAATTTCAGGTTGCGGGTTTCTACGGTTTGTTTTTGCAAGTAGGCCTGTGCTTCTTTGAAAAACGCTTCCATTTCCTGAATGGCGGTGGCATAGCCATCATTTTTGACCAGTTCATCGGTGAAGCGGTTGAAACGAAATTGTTCCGGCCAGGTCATGTGGACCCCGCCATCGGTTTGGTAAGCTGCATCTTCCCAGTTCCAGGCGTCCAATTGCACGACACTCGACTGCCCGGAAATGCGCCCGCCATCGGGTACGATTTGCGCCAGCAAAATGCCCTGGGAACGCACCGTCGGGATGACGTGCGAATCGGTATTGTAGGCTACCAAAGACCGGATACTTGGATTCAGATCGCCGATTTCCGAAGCATCGCGGGTCGCGCGCACGGCTTCAATTTCCACCAGTCCCAATTGGGTATTTGGCGCAATCAGGCCCGGATAAACATGCTTTCCTCCTGCATCTACCCGCGTATAGGTGCTCAGGTCGCCGGATGGCGTTTGCCCGGAAGTTCCCACAAAGGTGATTTTACCCTTGTCAAATGCTATGACACTGTTTTCAATGACCTGGCCGTTGCCGATATGGGCCGTTGCTCCCGTAAGAATAACTCCTTTAGCTTGTACTTTAGCAGGTACCGGCCCCGCCTGAGCCATAAGAGTTGCCGTTTGCACCAGCAATCCGGCAGCGATTAGAATGGATATTATTTTCATGATTGTGTTCACTTTAATTACAGTTTTGCAGTTTTCAACTGGCGGGACTGTTGTTTGTTGTTTGTTGTTTGTTGTTTGTTGTTTGTTGTTTGTTGTTCGTTGTTTGTTGTTCGTTGTTTGTTGTTCGTTGTTTGTTGTTTGTTGAGCGGAGTCGAAGCCGAGCCGAAGCTGTTCCTTCTGTTATGACATCCCTGTTTTTAAATCATCAATGCCCCTCCCCCATCTCATCATGGGCATCATCGCAATGGTATTCTTTCGACATGGAAGCGCCGCGGGCAGGCTGGGTTGGCCCTCCGCCCTGTTTGGCAGCGATCATTTTCTGCACCAGTCGGGTACGTTCTGCCAGCACGGCAGCGCGCAATTTTTCATCTTCCTGACGATCAAAAAATTTGATGCCATCCACATAAGTTTGCTCTGCTTTCGCGTAAACAGACAGCGGATTGTCGCTCCAAAGTACGATGTCGGCGTCTTTGCCCACTTTGATGCTGCCAACGCGGTTGTCAACATGCAATAGCTTCGCGGGATTAAGCGTCACAAATTTCAGCGCTTCTTCCTCGGGCACCCCGCCAAACAGCACTGCTTTGCCGGCCTCCTGATTCAGGCGGCGCGCCATTTCTGCGTCGTCTGAATTAAACGCGACCAAAACGCCCTGATCCCGCATAAGGGCACCATTGTAGGGAATGGCTTCGTAAACTTCGTATTTATAAGCCCACCAATCGGAGAAGCTGGAGCCGCCTGCACCATGTTTGGCCATCACGTCGGCCACTTTATAGCCTTCCAGAATATGGGTGAAGGTGTTGATTCTGAAGCCGAAACGCTCAGCTAGTTTCATCAGCATGTTGATTTCACTTTGTACGTAAGAGTGGCAGGTAATGAAGCGTTTGCGCTCCAGAATTTCGAGGCCGGCTTCCAGATCGAGGTCTTTCCGGTAAGGTTTGCCGCTGCGTTTGAGGGTGCCGTATTCTTTTGCGCGGGTGAAATAGTCTTCATAAAACTGCTCGACCCCCATGCGCGTTTGCGGAAAGCGCGTAGCAGTAGCTTCAGAGGCTCCCGATTGCTTGACGTTTTCGCCCAAAGCAAATTTGATGAATCCGTCTGCGCCTTCAAACTTCATGGCTTCCGGTGCATACCCCCAGCGCATTTTTATGAGTGCAGATTGTCCTCCGATCGGGTTAGCCGAGCCGTGCAGCAATTGGGCGGCCGTCACCCCGCCGGAAAGCATGCGGTAGATGTTGATGTCTTCGCTGTTGATCACATCCCCGATGCGCACTTCCGCACTACTGGCCTGACTGCCTTCGTTGACGCCGCGACTGACGGCAATGTGCGAATGTTCGTCGAGAATACCCGGGGTAAGGTGTTTGCCGGTACCCTCCACCTCGATGGCCCCGTCAGCTTTGAGTCCTTTACCCACCCGGACTATTTTTCCATTTTGAATCAATACATCAGTGCCTTGCAGGATGCCCTCTTTTTCGTTTGTCCACACCGTTGCATTCCGGATCAGGTAAGAAGCAGGCTGTGGTTTTTTATCCCACCCAAAAGCTACAAAAGGATAAGTCAGGGCACCCGGCTCACTTTTTTCGCGGGCTTTTTTCTCGTCTTTTTTCTCTTCTTTGGCCGCAGCAGGGCCGGTGTAGGTTGATTTCCAGTCGATCCAGCGGCCTGCTCCATTCTGGCCTTTACCCGACCAGTTGCGGCCTGACATTGCACCAGACAGGCGGATGGCATGCTTTTCGCCTTTGGGTGTAAACGACAGTGTGATGAGGCCGTTTGAAACCTGGTGTTTTACTTTTACACTGGTGCTGTCGTTCACGACTATGGTCATTTCTACTTTTTCGCCTTCGCCTTTTGCTGCCAACTGATAAGTCGTATTGTCGGCTACCAGCTCGTAGTTTCCGGCCAGTTCGGGCGCATCCAGTTCTTTGAGCACATAGCCACTGCCGTTGATCCAGTTGTGGTGTATTTTGGCATCTTTTTCAAAAATATCTGTGCTGGCAATGATGAAGTTGGCGATTTTGCCTTTTTCTAAAGTTCCGAGTTTATCTGCTACTCCGGCCAGCATAGCCGGTGTTGCCGTCAAGGCTTTCAGAGCTGCTTCTTTGGCTAAACCATTTTCCACTGCTTTGCGCAAATTGGGCAAAAAGTCGTCTGCTTTTTTCAACCCGTGCGAAGTCAGTACAAACGGGATGCCCGCTTCGGCAACTCTGGCAGGGTTGTACGGCGCGAGTTCCCAGTGTTTCATCTGCGACAGGTTGACCAACTGCGCATCGAATGGGTCTTCCACATCGTAAGCTTCGGGGAAGTCGAGGGGAAGGATGAACGTGGAACCTGTTGCTTTCAACTCAGCCAATCGCTGGTATTCGTCGCCATCGCCTTTAAACAGGTAAGTGATGCCAAATTCTTTGCCGAGGGTGGCCGCGCGCAACGCTTCCAGTTTGTTGTTTACTTCAAATACCTGGGGCAATGCCTGCACGGCGTTCCAGGCCGAGAGGGAAATGTTCGTCTCTGCCTTTTGAGCAGCGTGCCACTGGCCGTCATAGTAGGTCTGGCGCAGCAATGCAATACCCCCCATCAGCGAGCTGGGGTAGTTTTGGCGCGAACTGCCTTTGCTAAAGGAAAGGTGGTGGGCGACCTGTTCTTTTAATATGGTCAGGTGTTCTTTTTCATTTGCCAAAGTGACTAAAGTAGAAGTTCCCCGTGAAATGCCGTCCATCCGGTGGCTCAACACCGTACCAAAACCCGAACTGCGGTAGCCTTTAGCGGCAGCATCGGTGGACTTGAAGACTTCGTGGGCCCGAAATTCCGGTTTTAATGCTTCGTTCCACATATAGGCCCCGTCTTTAGACGTGAGCGACTGTTGTGGTTGGTTGAAGTTGCGCCCCTGTTGTTGTCCTTCATTGCGCATCTCGGGCATGCCATAAGCGGAATACAAATCAATGAATGAAGGGTAGATGTACTTGCCTTTAAGATCCAGTACCACAGCGTCTTTGGGAATCGCAACGCCAACGCCCGCACTTTCCACCTTGCCGTTGCGGATCACTAAGGCAGCTTTTTCTAATTTTTGATTCCAGGAAATAAAAAGTGTGGCGTTGGTGAACGCGTAACACTTGTCACGCTCGTCGTACACACCGTTCTGAGGAAAGGTCTGCTGGGCCATAGCCCAAAGCGAGAGGATGGCCAGCGCCATCGTAGATAGTGCTTTTCTCATGTTCGAAAAGGGTGATTGGATTGAGTTTTGAAATACTGTTCAACGTGTTTGGCAAGGCTGGGCGCAGCGGTTTTTCTTTCTACCATCTACCCACTGCCCTTTACCTTTCCTCGCTAAGGTAGGGAGATGTTTATATTTTTTGGCGTTTGGGCTCGAAAAGTGGAAAAATGCGGAAGGAAACGGATGCGGGTGGAGTGTTCTGTTCAAACATGGTGGATTGGTCAATTTGAGCGGTAACTGTGTTTTTGAAGGCACTTACCGCTGAAATTGACTTGAATTTCAGCGGTAAGTGTGTTTTTTACCTAACTTAGCGCTGAAATTCAAACCTTCACCACATGGCAAAACCACAAGTAATTATAGGCAGGCGGCAGGAGTTGGAAACACTTGACCGCGTATTTGCCAGTCACAAATCCGAATTTCTCATACTCTACGGCAGGCGGCGGGTAGGCAAGACATTTTTGATCAACCAGAAATTTGGCGAGCACTTCACTTTCCGCATGACCGCACTCGGTAACGCCACGCTGAGTCAGCAGCTAATCAATTTCCACACGACCATGCAGACCTGTGCTCCGCACCTTGTTACAGACCGTGTCCCAGATAATTGGTTCTCAGCATTCCAGTTGCTCATCCGATTGGCTTCAGAAGACAAACGCCCCCGGAAAGTTATTTTTTTTGACGAACTTCCCTGGTTTGACACCTATGGTTCTGACTTCCTTCAAGCCCTCGAACATTTCTGGAACTCCTGGGCTTCGCTGCGCTCCGATGTATTACTCATCGGCTGTGGCTCAGCGGCTTCCTGGATGATCAACCACCTCATTCACAACCGGGGCGGGTTGCACAACCGCATCACCGAGCGCATCCAGCTCCCCCCTTTCACGCTGGCCGAAACGGAAGCATTC
>JABWAJ010000324.1 GCA_013361075.1 Saprospiraceae bacterium
AAGGGCTTACTGGTTCATGTCTTTGGTAAAATTGCTGCGGCTTTCTGCTCTCTCGTTTTCAATGACACTTTTTGCCCCTGATTCGCATGACTCATGTTTTTTATTAAATTTCAGCTGTAAGTGGCTGTTACCTCCCGCTCAATGCTACCCGCCTTGCCCCATCGGACTGAACTCCGACTTTTTGCGCTTCCTCTATTTTTATAGATTGCAACATTGGTAATTTAGCTTAAATTTATGCTGGCAACGGTAATAGAAAACCGAATATTCTAAAAAATCAGTTTGTGGTTTTCGAAAGCAGCTTGCTACCTTTCATCAAAATCATACGGCTATGAAAAAATGGATCTTTTTACTATTGACTTCCTGCTACATGCAGGCCGTGTCGGCCCTTGACGTAAGCATCTCTTATGCTACTTTCAAAGGCATAGACAAACCCTATATCGAGGTGTACCTGCACGTAGCCGGAAAAACGGCGACTTATCATCCGGTCAGTGATTCTGCTTCTCAGGCTACCATGGAGGTGCTGATCCTGTTCAAGCGCGGCGAAGAAATTGTCAAATTTGACAAGTACCTCCTCAACAGCCCGGTCCATCAATACCCGCTTGATTTTGTAGACATGAAACGATATGCTCTGGACAATGGCGAATACGAACTAACGGTCAATCTGCAGGATACCCGAAAACCCGAAAATACCAAAGCCTACCAGGCGCCCGTAGTGATTCAATACGGCAACGATGGCCTGCAGCAATCAGATCTGCAATTGCTGGCCTCTTACCGCAAAGACGAAAGCGGCACCAGCCCTTTTGCGAAAAGCGGCATCCACATGGAGCCCCTCCCCTATCATTTTTATGGGAAAAATGCTTCTTTGCTCCTGTTTTACAATGAATTATACAACTCTTTATCCGCTGTGGGCGATGATTTTCAGGTCAGTTATTTCATTGAGCAAAAGGTGGAAGGCCAACCAAAAACGGTCATGATCGGCCACAAACGCCTGAAACCGGCGCCGGTTGTGCCTTTGCTCATCCAAATGGACATCAGCACTTTAGAATCCGGCAATTATACCTTAGTGGTGGAAGCACGCGATCGCCTCAAAACCCTGCTAAGCCGCAAATCGCTTTTTTTCCAGCGCAGCAATCCTTACCTGAATCCAACTCCGGAAGACCTCACGGAACAAACCTTAGCCGAAGAATTTGTGAGCAGGCTGAGCCAGGAAGACCTCGAATTCAGTGTGCGGGCGATTATGCCTAAAATCCCGCAGCAGGATATGGAAACCGTAGGCCTCATGCTCAAACAAGACAGCCTGAATGCCCTTCGGATGTACCTGTTCAGTTACTGGATCAAAAAAAGTGCCACCAATCCGGAAGGCGCTTATCTCAAATACATGCAGGTGGCGCATGCCGTGGATCAGCAATTCCGGTCGGGTTTCCGGCACGGAATCGAAACCGATCGGGGCTTTACTTACCTGAAATACGGCCAACCCGACGACATTGAAGGCCGTGAAGACGAACCCTCGGCACCGCCTTATGAAATATGGATTTACTACGACTTCCCGTTTACCAAGCAAAAGAACGTCAAATTCCTGTTCTACAACCCCTCTCTGGCACCAGGCGAATTCCGGCTTCTGCATTCCACCGCCAACGGAGAACTCAACAACCCGCAATGGGAACTGGAACTCTACCGCGATGCGCCCGACCAGGTAGACGGCGATGCATTTGACTCCACCAGCATGAAGGATAATTTCAACCGGAGTGCGAAACGGATTATGAGCGATTATTAAGCAGTAAACCGCCCAAACGCCCAAAAAAGAAGGGGCCTGCATCTTCATGCAGGCCCCTTTCTTAAAATAAAGAGAGGTTTTTTGGAGTCATAGAAACATATAGGATAGATAAAACCGGCGCCTGGTATCAGCATCCGGTTTAACGGAATGGTTCATACAAAATCCTTCCCGGAAGTAATGCCGGAAACGCAAATTGTCAACTTAAAAAGTGGTGCTGTCCCGAAGTTTGCCATATGGCAAACAAGGGTTTTTCGAAAGGTGCCCAATACCAGGTACTGCCTTTTCAGGTAGCTTCTGATAAACAATAGAGGTGTATTTAGTTGCTGATACAAATATATAGGCAAGCAGCAGCTGAGCAAAGTCATATCTACTGGAACGTAGGTTACAGCAATTGAACCGTATCAAAACCGCTTTGAAACTTCCGGTTAAGAGCCGGATTTACCGCCCCAGCCAATCTTTAAATTCCTGCGCTTTTTCGCGGCTGATGAGTACCTCCGTTTCAGAGGTAGGCTTTAAGTCTGTCTTTAACCTCCCGTTAAGGTGTGGATATACGGCATCAACCGATTTGATGTGGATGATAAAACTGCGGTTGGCGCGGAAAAAGGAACGGGGGTCAACCATAGCTTCCAGTTCATCAAGCGAGTATTCCAGAATAAACCGCACATTGCCTTTTGTTTTCAGAAAAGTGATGCTGTTTTCCGAATAAAAATAAGCGATCTCGACAATATCAATGGGTAGCATCCGAAGGCCGTGTTTTACCAAAAAGCGGTCGCGGTATTCAGGAGCCAGCTGCCCCCGAATGTCTTTGAGCAATTGCTGGATATCGGGTGCAGCAGGATGGCCATACTGTTGCTTCATCCGGGCGTATTTCTCTAAACTCTGGCGAAGGTCGTCTTTTTTGATGGGTTTCAGCAGGTAGTCAATGCTGTTGACTTTAAATGCCTGAATGGCGTATTCGTCGTAGGACGTCGTAAAAATGACCGCGCTGTTGACCACGGTCTGGTTGAAAATTTCGAAACTCTGGCCATCACTCAACTCGATGTCCAAAAAAATCAAATCAGGTTCCTGATTGGCCCGCAACCACTGAACGGTAGTTTCAATGCCATCGGTCTGCCCTACAATTTCAATGGTTTTATCCACTTCGTGAATCGTCCGGCTCAGCTTTTCAATAGCAAGTTGCTCATCTTCAACGATTAATACTCTCATTTAGGTCATTCATTTTGTTTCTAATCCGAGCACATGGTCGTATAAATTGGCATCAGGGTCTTCAATCAAGTTCAAAATTACACGAAAAGTTTGATCTGTTTTTTCGATCACGATATCGGGCTGGTTGAGCAGTTTGTAATTGGCGCTGATGTTGCTCAGGCCTACTTTGTTGCTTTCTACAGCGATTTTCTTTTCCTGGAGGTTATTGGCGACGGTCAGCTTGCCCATTTCATCAGTAAAGATGCGAATGTACAAAGGCGAAGAGCGGGAAACGACATTGTGTTTCACCGCATTTTCGATGAGCAATTGCAAGGTCAGCGGCGGCAACAAGTGCTGGTGATACCCTTCGCTGATGTTGAGTTCGCAATGCAAACCCATTCCATAGCGCTTTTTGAGCAACTGCAGATAGCTTTGCGCAAACTCCAGCTCTTCCTGCAGCGTTACGAGCCGGCGACTGTTTTTGCGCAGCAGGTAGCGGTAGATGTCCGACATTTCATCCAAAAAAACTTCTGCTTCGTCGGGGTCGGACCGGATCAGAGAAGAAAGCGAATTGAGGCTGTTGAACAAAAAATGCGGACTGATTTGGTTCTTCAATGCTTCGATATGGCTGTTCATGACCTTGAATTCCAACTGTTTGGTGGTTCTTTCATGATCAGTCCACTGTTCAAAAAAGTACTGCGCTTCGTAGATGCCCGCAAGGAATACCACACAAACGATGGCCAATCCAAACTCTTTCATCCAGTAAACGACGCCTACATCGGTTCCTTCAGGCAACAAAAACGTATTCAGCAGCCCTACATGCCACAAGACAAACAAGGCGGTGATGACCACATAACTTGCCAAAGACCAGGCAATCCGCCTGCGTGTTTCGGCAATACTGGGATATTTGCCGCGAAAAAAAATCAGGGTCGAACGGCAGGCGATCCATCCCAGGGTATCGTCAATGAGTACCACCACAAAGTGCAGCCAGAACGACATCACCGCAATATCGGGTTCCCAAACCCACATCGTCCCGGCAAGGATGATGCTGAGTATGGGAATTCCGTACAGTCTGATTTTTTTGTCGTTCAGTTTTTTCACGGGCGATTTAGTTGAAGTGCTAACCATGCTGAAACATCGCCGATAAAGGCCGGTACTTCGTCAACAATCATATAATGTGGCAATCCGGCGTAAACCACCATTTTTTTCGGGCAGCTCAGCCGATCAAAAAGCCGCTTGCTGTACGCAACTTTAAAAATCGTATCCCGTTCAGCCTGAATCAGAAAAAGCGGGGTTTGCAAAGCTTCAACGGGTAGGGCGAGCGGGGTATTGCACAAGGAGGCCAGCGTTTTCATCCGCACCATATCTACAAGCAAGGGGTCGCGTTGCAGGATAGACCAGGCGTTGCCCATATGCCGAACCGGCTCAATTTTCAGGTTCAAATACAGCGCCATAGAAACCGGGAACTCCGGCAGCCAGCGGGCTAAAGCAAGTACCCCTTTTTTTATGAATGTTGAAAATTTCGGCCAGCGCGTCAATTCAACGGCGTCTGCGGCAGCCAGGTCCGCGATATTGTGGCAAACCAGGCCTTTGATCACGGAGGGTCGCCTTTCTTCACGGGCTACCTTTTCCTCCTTTGCTGCACAATAAAAACTGACAATTCCGCCCTGGCTGGAGCCCGACAAAAATAAGGGTAGTTTTTCCTGCCGGTAGAAATAGTGAACCAGGGCATAGACATCCTCAACGAGCTCCGGAATGGTATAAGCGCCATTGGCCCCGGAACTTTGCCCATGACAGCGGGGGTCGCACCCTACTACTTTATACCCGAAGCTGGCTAAAGCAAGCAAATATTCGCCGTACAACAAGGCATAAGCATTGGTGCCCGGAAGGAATAAAATCAGTCCTTTCGGGTTCGGCGTATCAAGGACTGAAAGCTGAATTTCCTGCCCGTTAATGGAAATGCGCGGGTACGCAAAACGACCGTAATAATTGTCAATACCCCGACGCCGGCAAATGTCCTCAATGGTACTGCTTATCTGACTTGCATTTCTTGACCATTTCATTAGCCTGGGTTTTGAACCGATTGCCCTCTCCTCACTTTCGATTGTTTCACTATACGAAAATAGCGCAAAAAGCTCAGACGCAATAAGGAAGAAAAAAAACGTTTGGCAAAATAAATTGCTTTCGCAAATGCTGTAATGACAACGATTCTTTTCCCTTTTTCTACCCCCTCCAGGATAAGCTCAGCACAATCTTTCGCCGTTATGCCTTTGGGCCAGAGCTCCAGGATCTTTTTTTTGCTAAATCCGATGACAGCCCCGGTCCGGTAAATGGGGGTGCGCACAACGCCCGGGCAAACAGCAGTTACTTTCACATTGTAAAAGGAAGCTTCTATTTCAAGTGCTTCCGTTAAGCCCTGAATGGCATATTTGCTGGCTACGTAAGGAGCTTCGCCGGGCAATGGGGCGAGGCCCGCCAGACTGGAAATGTTCACGATATGCCCTTTTCTGTTTTTTACCATCAGTGGATAAAAAAGCTGCACCCCGTTGATCGTACCAAAAAGGTTGACTTCAATGATCCTTTTCCAGGTTTGAATATCCAGGTCTTTCACCTCCCCGCCAATGCCGATGCCCGCGTTATTGAACAAATAATCCGGACTGGTTTCTGTTTTTAGAAATTCCTGACAAAAGTTTTCAAAACGCTCATGATCCGAAACATCAAAGCAGAAAATGAAGACATTTGGATTCGTTTTTTTCAAAGATTCCGAAAGGGTCAGCAATCCTTCTTCATTCAAATCGAGTAAGTAGAGCCTCGCTTTATGCTTGTTCAACAACCTTGCGAGGGCTTTGCCAATACCGGATGCTGCACCAGTGATGATGATGGCTTTTTTAAAAAAAACGGAGGGTCGTCGCATTCAGGTTGTTGTATTTGCGGATCAAGTTAGCAAATTACAGGTGAATGGGTGGAAATAAGGTCACAAGGTTAGCCAATAATTCAGTTTCAGCGTCAAAGTTCGGTCTTTGGGGCCAAAAATGCCCTCTACCCGGTAATTGTCAGTGTACACCAGAAAAAGATCAGACATGGGCGCAAACCGCCACTGCAACCGGCTGTTGATGTTGAAATTGTCGGCCTGGGTATTGTATTGAAGAAAGGTAGTCCAAAACAACCGCGTTGAAAAATTGATTTCGGCCCGGGCAGTAGCCAGGGTCAGGTGCAAATTCCCGTAAGGCTCCGGCAGCCAGATGTCGTTCTGTTCAATGCCAACCGAAAAATTTCCCCAGGGCTGTGCACGCAGTTTCAAACTACCACGGTAGGTCAGTTTGGTGCCGTTGAAAAACTCACCGTACACCACAAACCATTCCGTGCTCAGGTTTTTCCGGGTATCGGTGTTGAACTGTACGTTAAACTCGGTCATGTTATAGGAGGTGGCGGGCAACGGCGTTTCGGTCAGCGCAAACGGAAACAACAAGTCTACATAGTTGTTGTTGAGGCGAAACCGCAGCTGGCTGGTGTTTTTGAAAAAAATGAAATACCGGGCGCGGGTGTACCATTCGTTGAGCGTTCCATCCGGATTGAGCC
>JABWAJ010000325.1 GCA_013361075.1 Saprospiraceae bacterium
GGCGACCACCTCTGGAAGCGCAAATCAGCACCGGCGGAGGTTGAAAAGCCGGAACAAAACTAACCCAACGACATGGTTCGGGAGATTGAATTGAAGCTAATGCCCGCTGAGGTAAACGATCAGGCAACACTGCTGCGCAAAGCAGCCAAAATTTGCCGCCTCGGTGAAGAACAGATTGCCGAAGTACGCGTGCTGCGCCGGTCTATTGACGCACGCGGGTCACAGCCATTTTTCCTGCTGCGTGTGGCAGTCTATTCCAACGAAACCCCGGCCCCCGAACCTGCCCTGCTCGAACAATTGAAACCGGTAGCAGAAGCACGCCCGGTCATTATTGTGGGCGCCGGGCCTGCCGGGTACTTTGCGGCCCTCGAACTCATCGAACTGGGTCTGAAGCCTGTTATTTTCGATCGGGGCACGGACGTGCGCACCCGACGCCGCGATCTGCGTGCCATACAGCAATTTGGCGAAGTGAATCCCGATTCCAACTACTGTTTCGGCGAAGGCGGTGCTGGCACCTATTCTGATGGCAAGCTCTATACGCGCTCCCACAAGCGCGGCGATATTTACAAAGCCCTGCGCTTGCTGGTGGAACACGGAGCACCGGGTGACATCCTCGTGGATGCCCATCCTCATATCGGTTCCAACAAATTGCCGGGAGTTGTAGCCAATATTCGCGAGACGATCCTCCACTACGGAGGCGAGGTTCATTTTAACAGCAAAGTTACCGACCTGATCGTACAAGCCGGGAAAATTGCCGGTATTGTGGTGAACGACAAAACGGAGCACTTCGCCGATGCGGTCATTCTGGCCACCGGGCATTCGGCCCGCGACATTTACTACCTGCTCCACCGCAAAGGCATTCGCCTCGAAGCCAAACCTTTTGCCCTTGGTGTGCGCATTGAACACCCGCAACCACTCATCGACCGCATTCAGTACGGGCAGCCACAACGCGACCCCAACCTGCCGGCATCCAGTTATCGCTTAGCCTGTCAGGTTAATGGCCGTGGCGTTTTTTCCTTTTGCATGTGCCCTGGCGGGCTGGTCGTTCCGGCAGCTACTGCCCCCGGCGAAATTGTCGTGAACGGCATGTCTATGTCCCGCCGCGATTCTCCTTTTGCCAATTCGGGTACCGTAGTGGCTGTTGAACTGGAAGACCTCGTGGATTTTCAGCAGTACGGCGTGTTCGCGGGCCTTGAATTTCAGCGGCAGGTAGAGCAAGCCATGTTTGCCGGTGGCGACGGCAGCCAGCGCGCCCCGGCCCAGCGCCTGCCAGATTTTGTAGCAGGCCGCCTTTCTCCTGACCTGCACGCTACTTCCTACATCCCCGGCCTGCGCCCGGCGGCCCTCCACGAGCTACTCCCCACCGGTATCGCCGAACGCCTGCGCAAAGGGGTACAGCAATTCGGCAACCAGATGCGTGGCTACTTCACTGCCGACGCCAACGTGATCGGCACGGAAAGCCGTACCAGTTCACCCGTGCGCATTCCGCGAAACCCCGATACCCTGATGCACGAAGACACAAAAGGACTTTTTCCCTGCGGCGAAGGTGCAGGCTACGCCGGCGGAATCATTTCTGCAGCCATGGATGGAGAAAATGTTGCACGGGCGGTGGGGCGGTTTTTATTACAAGGTTAGAATTTATCCCAAATGATTACGCGCTTTCTACTGCTTTTAAAAAAGCCTCCTTATAGGCGCGTCCAATGGGGATTTCGACGTCTCCGATTTCAACGTCGTGGGCGGTAAATGCACTGATTTTACTTCTGGCGACAAGGAAAGATTTGTGTACCTGAATGAACCGGTCGCCGGGCAGGGTTTTGAAAAAATTGCCAATGGATGTTTTGGTGATAATTTTTTGGTTGGCCAAAACGATTTTTACATAGTCTTTTACCCCTTCAGCATAGAGGATATCGTCCAGCGCAATTTTGATGGTTTTGCGGTCAGCTTTTACAAAAATGCAGGCCGGGTTTTCAACAATGCCGGGGGCAGGATGCTGGAGTTTAAGCTCAAGGAATTTTTCAATCGCCTGAAGAAATCGTTTGAATGGAATTGGTTTTACCAAATAATCCAGCACGTTCAGGTCAAAGCCTTCCACAGCGTATTCGCGGTAAGCGGTTGTGATGATCACCTCCGGCTTGTGTTGCATCGAAGCGAGGAGATCCAATCCGGTTATTTCCGGCATTTCTATGTCCAAAAAAAGCAGGTCGGGTTGCAGGCGCTTTATCTGGGCCAGCGCGTCTACCGGGTCGGTAGATTTGCCCCCAACTTCAAACTGGCTAAACTTCGACAGGTGCTGTTCGATGACGTTCAGCGCCAAAGGTTCATCGTCTACGATAAAGCATTTATACTTTTTCATCCCTAAAGCTTATTTCGAGCCGGATGCTGTATTGATCAGGCTGGTTATCAATGGACAACTCATGTCGGTCAGGATAAAGCAGGGCCAATCTTTTCCGGATATTGGACAATCCGACCCCTCCGCTGACCGGTTGGTTTTCCCGGTTCTTTTTTTTGCTGTTTGCCAGGTGGAAAACGAGTTTTTTCTGGTCTGCATGCAGGTATATGCGGATGCGGAAAAGTCCGTCGGGCCCAACCCCTCCATGCTTGAAACAATTTTCAGCAAACGGCAGCAGGATGAGCGGTGCCACGGTAACAGCCCCATTGAGCACGTCTATATCCGACTCAATTTTGAGTTTTTCTCCGTACCGCAATTGCTCCAAATCTACGTAATTCTGAAGCAAATCTACCTCTTTTGACAAAGCGACCTTGTCCATATTAGCCCGGTAAACCAGGTAATCCAGCAGTTCCGTAAGCTTTAAAATGCTGTCGGCTGTCAGGTCCGATTTCATCAGGGCCAGGCTGTAAATGTTGTTGAGGGAGTTGAACAAAAAATGGGGATGGAGCTGGCCTTTGAGCAATTTGATTTCCGCTTCGGCCTTCGATTTTATCAATTGTTCATTGAGTTGTTGTTTTTTGCGGTAATCGCCAATGATGTAGATACAAACTGCCAGTGCAACGATGGAATAATCCCGGATGATGTTTTTGAGCATTTTGTCGACAGGCATTTTGAAATACTGGTTGCTCTCCCAGTAATTCACCAATTCGGCCAGTTTGATCCGGGCAAAAAAAACAAATGCCGCTACAACTAAAATCCAGAGAATGAACAGCGGCCATTTGCTCGTTTTTAAATACCGTGGAACGACATACCCGGCAATAAAATACGTTGCCAGCATCAATGCCGGAAGGGAAAGAAAAGTAGATTGAAAAAAACGCAATCCCTCTCCGGGCCGTTTATGCACCAGGTTGGCAAAATACTCCGATGCCACGTACAGGATCCAAAACAGGAGGTGGATCCCCAATTCTTTGACGTTGATGTGGTAGTGAACTTTCATGTCTTCATGCTGCGCTGCTAAGTAAAGGTAAACCACAAAGTAACGCTCCTGCTCCGAAAGTTGAAAGCTTGTGGAGACAAACGACGGGTTGTCGTAGCGCAACGACCCGATTGACCTGCTTTTCTGCTAAAATCGTCGTTGCTATCCCTGGTTTTGTTGTTGGTCTTCTTTCTGATTTTCGCGTTTGTGACGGCTGTAAGTTTGTGACAATTCTTCATCAAAAATTAAACGCAATGAAAAAGAACATCATGAATTTACTGCTTTCCGGCGCTGTGATTTTGTTTGCCTGTTCCTTCGCCGGAAGCCCCGTGGCGCATCCTGAAATGACGCCTGAAGTATCCGCAACAGCCGCTGTACCCGTAGGCGGCGCCTTCCTTAAGTTCGCCGGAAAATTCGGCGGAGAAATCACCCGAAAAGAAATCGCGGAACATCAGGAGCTGAGTGTTGACGGCTGTGCGAGGGGCTCCCGGGTTACTCAATTTGCCTTAGACATCACCCAAAACGGGAAAACAACCTCTTTGCAGTCCGACTCCGGGGCATTGACCAAAGCCATGCTTTCCAAACTCAGGAGCCTTGCATCCGGCGATTCTTTCGAGTTCAGAAAAACGAAAGCGTACGTCCCGGAATGGAAAGATACGGTGGATGTGCAGAGCAAGAAGTTTGTGGTGGTGTAAGGAACGGCGGACAGCTTGACCCGAGCTATTTATTGTGTGTCATGAGTCATCCCGAATTTTGGTTAAAAAAGACCTCGGAGAGGTCATCTATTTGTAGAAAGTAATCGAAACGGAATTTTTAGACCTCGGAGAGGTCGCACGCGGCTACCATGATGTCAAACGGTTCCTGAGCTTGTCGAAGGATCGCCGTCGCCTGTGCGACCTCTATGATGTTGCTACGCCTTTGGAATGCATTGATCTACAAATGGTTGACTTCATCGAAGCCTAAATCCGGATTTGAAAAAATTCGGGATGACTCATGATTATTTATGACAAATCCTGTATTGCCTTCAGGAACAGAAATTTGCGGGGAGCAAATGAGTTGCAGAATGCCAGGAAATGTCAGTTGATTAACAGAGGGATTTAATTTTGTAAACAAAAGTTATGCAGCTCCGTTATTTTGCCAATGTATTATAAAACACCGCTCTCCCATTACACAATTGCAACAACATGAAACTTTTCATTCTCCCCTTCATGAATGTTCTCAAAAGCAGCAGTATCTTCTCATTGATCTCACTTTTCGGTTTCTTATTTACGCCCAATCGCGCCGCCGCTCAATCTTGTGATCCCAACGGGAATTTGATCATTTTCAGCAATTATGACGGAGGGGAACTCAACATCAATGTGGATGTTGATATTCCTGACCTCAGAATCGGTATTTGCTCTTACGAGCCTGTCCGAATCACAATCAGCGGGCCTTTCAGCAGCAATGTGACGGAAGTCTTGTATGCGGGTTTCAATTCTAATCAAAACAACAACAATTGCAATATTGGAAATTTCCCCACTTCGGTCACCGGTGTACCCGCATCGAATTATACCATCCTGACAGCACCACCGGTAACGGTCACCAATCCCAATGGCAATAATATTGGCATTATATGCGCGTACAGTTGCGATCTTAACAACGATCAGGGCGGCTGCAACACCATCAACCAGGTTCTTGACTATTTTACGGCCCAGTTGGGTGGCAGTTTGTATGCGTTGAATGTGCAATATTGCTGCTGGCTGAATAACACAACCTACTCTGTTGCTGCATTGAGTGGCTTGTGTTGCCAGTCTCCCAACAATGTGGTTTCGATTGCTTATGACGAACCCTCTTTTTGCACCAACATCACCACGCCCCAAAACGTGACCCTGGCGGGCAACGGGGTGGGCACTTACAGCGCAGTTCCCGGCGGACTTGCACTTGATCCGGTAACCGGAGCCATCACCCCTTCCGGAAGTATGCCAGGTTTCTACATTGTTACTTACACGGTGCCCGGATGTCCGGGCACATCTGCCACAACAACCCTTCAAATCATCAATGCGCCAACGGCAACCATCGCTTACCAGGGGCCTTTCAGCGAAACCGTCACGACCTCCCAATCGGTTGAATTGACAGGGCCTGCCGGCGGTTCTTTTACTTCAACTCCGGCTGGACTCAACCTAAACGCTGCGACTGGTGCCATCAACCCTTCCCTGAGTCTACCCGGCACTTACACCGTTACGTACACTCCGCCGGCATCACCACCATGCCCTGGGGCACCATTTTCTACAGAGGTGATCATAACCAGTGACCCGGCTAACAATGCGGCGTTCAGTTATACAGCGTCGAGTTATTGCGATTCGGAGAACCCGCAGTTGCCAGTTATCAGCGGCTCGGCTGGAGGGCGTTTCACGGCCACGCCAGCGGGGTTAAGCCTTGATGAAATTACGGGCGCACTTAATTTGAAAAACAGTATTCCGGGTACGTATGATGTCATTTACACCCTATCAGCTCCATTTACCGCTGCCGATACGTTTACCGTACTGGTGATTGCAGGCCCTCAAGTACAGGTGAGCACCAGGGATACTGTCTGCGGACAAAGCATTGCAATTGCTGCGAACGGAACCGGCGATTTCCTTTGGAGTACGGGAGAAACAACCGGCGTGATTGCCGTGGCTCCGGATATCAGCACCCAATATTGCGTGACGAGCACCCTCAACGGATGTTCCGATACAGCTTGTATCCAGGTAATGCTGGACCGATCTTGCTGCAAAATTTATGTCCCCAATGTTTTTTCACCCAATAGCGACGGGATCAATGACACTTTTTTCCCATTTGCTACCTGCCCGTTCGAGTCTTATGAATTTTTGATTTTCGACCGGTGGGGTACCCTGGTTTTCCAAAGCAACAACCCACAAAACCAATGGAACGGCACCTTCAACGATAAAGCCAGCAGCTCCGATACGTATTTATATACGATCTCGTATCAGTTTGTGTCCCAACCCGTAAACAGAATTTTCGGGAGTGTGAATTTATTGCGATAAGGTATTTCTGGGGTGTGTAATGAGGTGCAAAGCTTGTCCCGTATAGCGGAAATAGCAAAGGGTAGTCATTTCGTGAAATGAAATAATTTCATAAAATGGCTCTGTTTAAAAACATCAAGCTTTACGAAACAAATTTCCTCTTGATATT
>JABWAJ010000326.1 GCA_013361075.1 Saprospiraceae bacterium
CCATCGGGGGCGCTCACGTTGGAAACATCCCAGCGAATAAGCCAGCAGACCGACGAAATACGCCATGCATTGCGCGAACTGGGCTTCGCGTCCGAAACCCTCGAAGAAGAAGTCCGGAACTATTCGCAGTACCTGCGTCCCGCACAAGCGGCAGCGGTCATGACGGCCGGCACGAAACAGCAACTGAAAAGGGAGCAAAACATTTTGCGCGAGATCCGTGCCGGGACGAGCACGGCAGAAAGCCAAAAACAATTGGGCTATTCCCTGATCCGTACCGGGAACGGAGACGGAAATGTGGACAGGGAATATGCAACGATTCCCTTTGAGAACGATATAAAAACCTGGGTGCTCGACCAATCGGGTATCCTGCGGCGCGCAACCGGCGCAGCGGGCCTGAAAATGCTGGAAGCCGGATGGAACGGGCGTTGCGCCCAACGGAGTACGCCGGAAACGGTCTTTGCCCGGGTCAACAGTTTCCAAAAAACGGATAAAACCATCACCATCACCTATGGGTCCAAACAGCACAACCTGGCAGCCGGCAACCTCCTGAAACTGATTAACGGGGAAATAACCGCACCCACATCCGACATCCTTGAATTTTACAAGGAGCTGAATACGATGGCCGTTCCGGACGTCAAGGTCGTCTTCGTATTCGATGAGTGGCTCGATGGCCGCCAACTCAGCGGCGCCAACGGCATGGAGGCCATTGTCCCGGATGTTTTCCCGGGAGCCGATTTGATTAATCCGCACAAACTGGCAGCCACCCTGGCCCGCTACCAGCCTGAAAGCGCGCAAGGCCGGCTTGTCCAATTCGGTATTTGCCGGTCCGACATGGCGCTGGCGCTAAACAACGCCTCCCGTTCAACAACGGTGCATGGTGTCCGGGACTTCGGGCTGGTGGTTCAAAAAGACGGGTATTTGTCGGACGATCAACCCGTCGTTGCGCACCTGCAAAAAGCCTTCGGGAAAATCGACGGCAAGGTCTTCGATCTTGGAGGCGACCTGGCTTTCGAAGGCGGGAACTTCATTCTGATTGCCGGGCGAAAAACACCCGAATTCAGAGCACAACTGACCGAGGCGGCTAAAAGGCATCGGTTTAAGGACAAAAACATTATCCTGATTTCCTGCTACGAGCATTTCAGCCAAAATGAAATCGAATTCAACTCCAGGGAATTGTTGCTGGAAGGCGAGGCAGCAAGCGTATATCTTCAGGATTTTCAGATCAATCTCTATCAACAACACTATATTTTACTGGAATTCTTCAAAAATATAGACCGTCTGAAAACGGGTAAGGATATTCGTAAAATACTCGACGAAAGCATCGACGAAGCCATACGCAAAAAGAAGGACCTGAAAAAGGAGCTGAACCAATTCCGGAAAGGCATTTTTCAATATTCCAGCGTCGATGAAATCGAAACAACAAAACAATCCGGTTAGAGCATGTTGGGGATTTTCTGCCGGAGGCAAAAACGAGAGCATTTTTACCCAGTTTTTGCGTTTTTGAAGGAGCATAGTTGAAACTACGTGACTGAAAAAAGGTAAAAAGTGTATGAAAATGAACTGTTTTTGCCCTGGCAAGAAAATTCCCAACATGCTCGTACGTTTGCGCAGTGCGCGTTAAAACAGTTCATTGACATAAGAAAGTAGTAGATTCGGAACATCAGAAGGGAGAGAGGTATAACATGCAAACAGGTGGAATACCACCATGTAGTTTTAGAGGAATTCCTCCCCTTCTGGGTTCTTTAGAGCCTGAACAGCACTTAAGCCGGTATGGTTAATCCTGCCAGGCAGGGTAAGTCACGAGACAAGGCGGCGAAAGAACCTTATTCATCACTGTTCATTATTTCAACATGAAGGCTTCTCGAATCACTGGTTTACCTCCTAAAAGCGCAACCATCGTCGCGCCACCTATTGTCATCAAGCATTGTGTAGGCATTGATGTGAGTAAGGATCATTTGGAAGTTTGTTTTTCTCAAATGGACATCCAACAGACGGTACAAATTAAAGCTACCAGGAAATTTGCCAACCGGCTTGGCGGATGGAAATCTGTGGATGCTTGGGTGAAGCGTTTGAGTAAAACGAATATTCCCCTGTGGTTAGTCATGGAAGCTACCGGAGTGTACTACGAAGGAGCAGCCTATTATTTAGCGTCCCAACAGTACCAGGTGGCTGTTGTCCTGCCCAATAAGAGCAAAAGTTTTATTCAGAGTCTGAATCTGAAGACAAAAACCGATGCGATGGAAGCTCGGGCACTGGCTCAAATGGGGCTAGAACGAAAAATGAAAGCCTGGCGCGGTTTTTCCAAAACCATGCTAACCCTCAAGCGCTTGTGCCGGGAGCGAGAAACCATTCAGGAACACATGGTGGCTGCCAGTAATCAACTTCATGCCCACAAATACGAACACAATGCCGAAAAAAAGACCCTCCAACGAGCCCAGCAACACATCAAATTCCTACAAAAACAAATCCAGGATATTGACCGGCAAATTGAGCAAACCTTGGTTCAAGACCCAGATTTAAAAGCCAAAATTGATAAAGTCTGTACTTTAAAGGGGGTTAGCACCTTAACGGCTGTGACCATTATTAGCGAAACCAACGGCTTTGAACTTATTGAAAACAAAGCCCAATTGGTCAGTTATGCCGGCTATGATGTGGTGGAACGGCAATCTGGCTCTTCCATAAAAGGCAAAACGCGAATCTCCAAAAAAGGAAATGCGCACATCCGAAGAGCCCTACATTACCCCGCCCTCAGCGCCGCCAGATACGACCCCAATTTACATGCCCTATATCAACGCGTAGTGGAACGAAATCCAAAAGCAAAAATGGTAGCCTTGGTCGCTGTTCAACGCAAACTACTCGTCTTGATCTATACTTTGTTCAAAAACAATATGGAATACGACCCCAATTACGCAAAAAATAAAACTCCAATACCCAACTAAAATAGGCAGGAACAAGGTCCTGCCTACGCTGCATGAACTCATACGAGTCCTGCTTATTTGTAGGCAAATCTACTACTTTCTTATGTCAATGAACTTTTTTGCCAAAAGCCTTGAGCAAAAATTGAAGAATTGTCTTGGGCTATGGCTTGGTTTTTAACACAGCACCTCTAAATCGAGAAAAACATCACAAATATAGCGAAATCACGCCAATTTTGGGGTATAACATGCCAAAATTGGCGTGGCAATCAATATTCAAAAAGGGATATCTTTGTAAAGCGAAATTAAAAACCTGCACAATATCGTACCACAACGCAAGGTTTCTATAACAAGATGTCTTTGCACAAATGACCCAGATTGTGTTTATTCCTATGGCAATACTTGTCCTACAGGGAATGCGGAATGTTTGGTAAACGGTTGCCCGAGTCAGCCCAATCCTTGTTCATGTGGATAAGTAGCTGTTATACCCCATTTAGTATAAGGTTTATACGGTTTATGATGGTTTATAAAGGTTCATAACCGGACCCATGCTGAAAACCCGGCGATATGATGTATAAATTTTAATAACCTGGCATTACCTAATTTCGCCATTCCACTTTCAAATAAAATCAAAGAATTAAAAATGATGTTCAGCATGCAATCTTTCAGAAATTTTTATTGGCAAAGCCAATATTTGATCGCAATGATGTTCATATTGTTGTCCTGTAAAGAGCATCAAGTATTAACCGAACCAGTACGAATCAATGCACTTGAAGATCAACTTGTTGATTTTTCATGCTCTGATCTATTACAGTTTAAGGGGAGCGCCATGTTAGATGTGAACGATTTAAGCGACATCGATCGATTTCGGGGGGCTTCAAAAATTATTTTCAAAGATGACAAGGCGATTGTATTTGATAATGACTCGGACTTTCAAAACATTTGGACTTTCGATGCAGAAAGTGGGAAAAGGCTTGCCAGGATAAGTCTCACAGAGGAAGTTAATAAGATGGGAGATCTGACGCTGACTAAACAAGGAAGTGTATTGGGCTTGATTCCCGGAAAACGGTCTTTTGGGGTGCTCGACGCCGACGGAAATGTTTCATCAACATTACCCAATGGGGTAATCGGCGATGGCTTGGCGACTTTATCGAACGGTGAATACCTCGTTTACAATGAGTATAGCGCAACAGATATTTCAGGCCTTTATCAATTGCTTTTTTTGACTCAAAAGGCAACCTTTTAAAAAGATTATATCCATATTCTCAAACGCTTGATAATTATTCAACGCGGCTTTCCGGATTTATAACATCCGGAGATGAAAATCAATGTTGGTTTTCCCCGCCGTACTGCGATACAATATATTCAATAAATGGTCATGATATCACGCCCAAATACATTTTTAACTTCGCGGACAAGTCAGTCCCTTTAAATGTAAAACTGAAAAAAAATTCGGGATGGGACTTGGATAATTATGCTTACCTTACCGAATCTTTTGTAAAACTAAAAGATTGTTTTTTATTTACATACTATAACAATCAACGATTACATCACGTCTTATATGATGAGCAAAACGGTCGTATGTTTCGCTTTAACGATGCTTCCGATGACTATTTAAAACAACTCGTCAAATCAGGAGTAGCATTCTATAAGAACGACGATACTTTTGCTTTGTATGTAAACGCTGCAAGGATCAATTATTTACTTGAAAATAAGGTTCTTGATATGAACTCCTTAGAAAAAAATTGTCCGGAACTATATTCTTGCCTTATTAACATAAACTATTCAAGCAACAAAAACCCATTATTGATATACTTTTCATTAAACAAGGCATTCCCTAATTGAAAACCGGTACCATGCCTGGCTTATACCTCCACATCCCGTTTTGCAAACAAGCCTGCCACTACTGCAACTTCCATTTTTCCACCACGCTGCGCAGCAAATCCGAAATGGTGGACGCTCTGCTTTTGGAGCTGGAACTCCAAAAAAACTACCTCCCGGTTACCGAAATTAATACCATCTATTTCGGCGGCGGCACGCCGTCGTTGCTGGAACTGGAGGAGTTGAACCGCATTTTTGAAAAAATATTCGCGCTGTACCAGGTCAGCAGCGACGCTGAAGTTACCCTGGAAGGCAATCCCGACGACCTGACGCGGGAAAAACTGCGCGACCTGCGCGCCTACACGCCGGTCAACCGCCTGAGCATCGGAATCCAGTCGTTCAGCGATGAAGATATGCACTGGATGAACCGGGCGCACAACGCCAAACATGCGCACGCCTGCCTGCGCGAGGCTCTTGCAGCCGGTTTCCACGACCTCACCATCGACCTGATTTATGGCGCGCCAACAACTTCCGACGCCCAGTGGGCGGAAAACCTGCATATTGCATTCGACGCCGGGATTCCGCATTTATCCTGTTACAGCCTCACCGTAGAACCCGGTACAGCCCTGTTTCATTTTGTCGAAAAGGGCAAAGCCGCCCCGGTCGACGAAGAAACCGCGAGCCGGCAGTTCGAATACCTGCAAGACGCCGCAGCTATGGCAGGCTACGAACATTATGAAATTTCCAATTTCGCCCTGCCGGGCCGCTACTCCCGCCACAACAGCAGCTACTGGCGCGGCGAACCGTACTTAGGCGTAGGCCCCTCGGCACATTCGTACAACGGGGTGAGCCGGCAGTGGAATATTGCCAACAACGCCTTGTACCTGCGCGCTATGAAAGCCGGCACCATTCCGTTCGAACGCGAAGTATTGACGCCAGCCCAACGGTACAATGAATACGTTATGACCAGTCTGCGCACGATCTGGGGCTGCGACCAGCGGAAGATTGAGTCTTTCGGCGAACCCTTTTCCAGCACTTTTACCGCTGGCGTCGAAGCGCGCCTGATCGAAGGGACGGTCGAACTAAAAGACGGTGTTTACCGCCTTACCCGTTCCGGAAAAATACTGGCCGACCGTATTACCGCCGATCTGTTCTGGGTTGATTCCGGCAAATAAAATTCCAGCATCGCTGCAATCGTCCGGCGTAGTTTTAGCCCTGAAGGCTTGCGGATAGAATAATTAACGTTTTGCTATGCGATAAACCGGAGAATAAATTACTTTTACCCGGTTAACAAGAATTGGCGGCCGCTTCGCCGCCGTTATTTTTTCATCAAAACGACATAACCATGATTTCAGAATTAAAAGCCTTCCTCTTTCGGGGAGACGTGCTGGCCCTGGCTGTAGCCGTGATTATCGCCGGCGCCTTTGGCAAAATCATCGATTCCTTAGTCAATGACATTATTTCGCCAATCCTGGGTATGATCACCGGAAACCCGGATTTCTCTCATGTCATGATCGGCAGTATCAAAGTGGGGAATTTCATCAATGCCGTGGTCAATTTCGTCATGGTCGGAACCGTATTGTTCTTCCTGATTAAAGCCGCGGGTAAAAAAGGAGAAGACATCAAATAAGAATAATTACAGGAACAAAAACAATCGCTTGCCGGGCCGTTCTTTTTAAGGACGGCCCTTTTTATTGGAAAAAAGCGGCAGGTGTAAAATGGAACGGGGCAGCCCCCGACCGCATTAAAAATATAATTCTGTCTGAAGCAATGGACATATCCTGATTTTT
>JABWAJ010000327.1 GCA_013361075.1 Saprospiraceae bacterium
GTCAGGGATTCGCCGTTGCACAGTGTTTGGTTGAGCTGGCTGGTGCTTGGCGCAAAAAAAGACAAAGACACCTGTACAAGGGAGTCGCATCCATTAGCGGAAGCTCCTGTCAGTGTTACCGTACCAGAAGGATTGGCTGTATTAAAAGTCTGATTGCCAACCGTCAACTCCTCGCCTGCACATAGGGTTGTTGACAGAACAGACATTGGGGCTACGGTTTGAAAGGCTCCCAAAGGTAGGTTGAGTGGTTGCTGGCAGTTGGCGTCGGAGATTTCAAGCGCAGTAAGGGTATAAGCGCCTGTACCTAGTGCATATTCAAATGGACAAATGGAAATGGTTGCCCCTGAATTGGCAATTTGCAGCGTATCCAGAGCACTGCCCAAAGGCCCTGTAATTTCAAAAATGAGATTGAATGGCCCTTCGCCGGTCAGTGAGGGTGCTGCTTCCAGACAATCACCGGGGCATAGAGTTCCGCTGAATTGGGTTGTGAACGAAGGCGGTGCCGATGCATTGATGGTAATGGTAGTATTGCCGGGAAGCGCACAGGCTCCGGAAGGCGTAAAGGTCAGGACAATGTCACCGGATAGACCTCCAGGGTCCAGTTGGTTAGCAGTCACCCCCGTACCACTCCAGGTTCCCGCACTAAAACCGGGCGGCGTCAGCACAGACAGGTTGAATGGCCCGCTGTTTTGACACAGCGTAGCAGTAGCCAATACAGGTGCTTCGGTAACCGTAACGGTCAGGGTAGTAGTGGCAGGGGCCGTACAAACCCCGGATGGGGTAAAAGTAAGAACAACGGGGCCACTCAACCCGGCAGGCGCAAATTGCCCCCCGGAAACACCCGGCCCTGACCACAACCCAGCTCCGGTGCCCGGACTCAGCAGGCTGGCCAGATTCAGGGGTGCATCACTGCTGCATACGGTTGCAGTGGCTAAGGATGGGGTAACAGGCGCAGAGACGGTTATGGTGGTTGTGGCAGATGCAGTACAGGGAGTACCGGGTGTAAATGTCAGGGTATTGATCCCGGGTAGCCCCTGAGGGTTAAAACTATTTCCGGTTACCCCGGGGCCACTCCATGTTCCGGTCGGAAACCCCGGATCCTGTAACTGTCCAAGGTTATAGGTGCCTCCGCTTTCACAGAGGGTTGTACTCGCCAATAGCGGTGCCGGAGGTACGGTCACTTCTACTATGGTACTCGCAGCCACTGCGCAGTTGACACCCTGTGGGGTAAATACAAGGGTAATTTGCCCGGCCAGGCTGGTCGGGTTAAAAAAACTTCCCCCAACGCCCGGACCACTCCAGGTACCAACCGGAAAGGCCGGATCCTGCAAGGGTATGAGGCTGAGCGGCGGGTCGCCCGGGCAAACCTCAGCCGAACCCAGTACCGGTTGCACTACCGGGGTTATCTGTACGGTTGTAGTCACAGGACTAACGCAGGCCTGGTTTGAGGCAAAGGTAAGGGTAATTGTTCCACTGAGATTAGCTGGATTCAGGTTAGAGCCGATTACGCCCGGGCCGCTCCAGACACCGCTGGGAAAATTCGGATCCTGCAATGCCGTCAGGTTGAATGGAGTGGCATTTGCGCAAAGCTCTGCCACACCCAAAACGGGAGGTGCCGGCACCGGCGATACCACGATTGTTGTCGTAACTGGCCCGCCGCAGGCTACGTTTGGGGTAAAGGTAAGTGTGTTGACGCCTGTTTGTCCATCCGGGTCAAAATTACCTCCTATGACCCCCGGTCCGCTCCAAACGCCGTTGGGAAAGTTCGGATCCTCCAGCAAGCCGAGGTCGTATAGCCCGGCATTTTCACAAATTGTTGCCTGCCCCAGATTGATGATTGGGCCTTCGTTTACCTGAACAATGGTAAACGAGCCAATAAAGCACCCTGGTCCCGTTGGTGTAAATAACAGCGCAACCGGACCAGTGAGATTGGCCGGATTAAAAAAAATGCCACTTACGCCGGGGCCGGTCCAGACGCCGGAAGAGGGGAAAGTCGGGTCTGCAAGGGTATTCAGGTTTATTGGCGCATCCGTATTGCAAAGGGTAACCGTGCCCAATACGGGCTGAAGGCCTGCCTGAACCACCACCTGGGTTGTAGCAGGGCCGGCACAATTCTGGCTCGGGGTAAATACCAATGAAATCGGGCCGCTAAATCCGGCTGGGTTAAAGGTATTGCCTGATACGCCCGGGCCGCTCCACGTACCATTGGGGAAGGCTGGGTCTTGTAAAGTCGTCAGATTTAGGGGGTTCGCTGCCGAACAAATCGTTGTCGTACTCAGCATTGGTGTATTGGAAGGCACAACGGTCACGGTCGTCGTTGCCGGTAAGGCACAACCCGATGACGGTGTAAATGTCAGGGTATTGGTACCCACCAGGCCCAGTGGATTGAAGGTCGTTCCGGTCACTCCCGGGCCCGACCATACCCCGTTTGGGAAAGCCGGATTTTGTAAGGGAACAAGGTTAAATGCGCCCGAATTTTCACAAATGGTGGCAGGACTTAACACTGGAGTTACCCCTGGCGTCACATTAAGCGGAACAAAGGCAGTAATGGTGCAGCCGTTGGCAGCCTGTGCAAAAGCGTAATAGGCTGTTGTATTTTGCAGAACCACTATGGGGTTTGAGAGTTGATTGCCGGGCGTAGGCGGATTTCCGGTATGAAAAGTGAGTGCTCCGTTGCTGGTGACAAAGGTGTTCAGGTCCAGTGTTTGCCCCTCACAAAAGATGTTTGGACCATTAAAAGTAATAGTAGGCCCCTGTTGCAGGACAAACTGGTCGCTTATCGGAGGAAAACTGTAGGAACACCCCCCGGGCTGTACTGCGGTCAGCAGCGTTGCCGTCACCGTTTCTGACAATGGATAAGAAATGGTCAATGTTCCTGCTGCGTTGGTTGTTCCCGAAAAATTTTGAGTGGTGCTGCCACTGATGCTGTATGTAATGTTGACCGGGCCGGGGATACCGAGGTTAAAAACAATCGTTCCCTGGATCGGCCCGCAATTGGTTGGCGGATCAATGGTTACGGAAGCTCCCGGGGGCAGTGAGGCCGGAGTAACGGTGACAGTAATGGGGACAATCGCGCTGGGGCAGCTACCCATCACAACCGCATAGATTGTGGTGCTGGCAGGTGCCTGGAAATTAGCGGGATTGCCAATAGGACTGGTGGCGTTGCTGTTGAGGTAGTAGGTGACCGGAAGGCCTGTGCCGCCATTAACGGTTTCATTGAGGGTCGTGAGATTGAAAGACGCCAGCCCGTTGGAACCGGGACATGCACTGATAGATGCCGGAAAAGCAGGCGGAGGTGTTCCTGAATCGGTAAAAGTAATGGACCAGCTGTTGATGATGCCCACATCTGCAAAAACGTAGTCGTTGACGTACAGATTCCATACGCCGTCGGCATTGATTCCGTTGAATGTATTGGCAAAAGTAAATGTGCCCAAAGGATTCGCATTGCTATAAGGCTGATTGAGGGTAGTGGCCCGGCCTTCCGGTCGCCAGGTGCCGGTATAAGGCGGAAAACCGGTCGTGATAAAGGCTCCGGCCTGATCAGAAAACACACAGTTGGTCCAGTTGTCGCCTCCCCCTCCGTTACCGGTAGTGAGGTCAATAAAAGAGCCGTTGGGTGCTATCAGCAAGATGCCTACATCGCCGACAAAAGTGTGGTTGATGTCAATGGTTACATTCGCGATTTGCAGGCAACCCCCTAAAGTGCCTACGCCCGATACGGTACAGGGCGATTGCGTGATGCCTACGGTTTGTGCCGGAGCACCCGGCGGAATCAGTAACCCGCCCTGGCCATTGAAAGTTTGCGCCTCAACGGACATTGCCGGAACAACAAACATGGCCGTTGCGCAAAATTTTATGAGGTTTCTTCTCTTTCTTATTACTTGTGAAAGAAGGTTCATAGTAAGCGGCATTTTGATAAGTTTCGAAACACGGGTGAAGTAGTCCAGTCCGGCATTGTACAATTATGATCTAAATAAAGTTGACGCTCAAAGGTTCACAGGAAGTTAGCTCCACTGCCCGCCAAATTTGTCATTTATGATACATTTCGACTTTACCGCCTGGTTAAGGTAATTTTTTAGACAACACCTGTCCGGAGACTTTTTTATCTGCAAATTTTGCGCGACCTTTCCCTGCGAACCAGGCCAATCGAATAATTCCCGATCCAATCTAAAAAATAATATGCTGAAAATAATCTATTTCTTCAACTGGATCTGCATTTGCTTACTGGGAATATTTGCCCTTTTAATGCTGTTTGAACCCAACAAAAGTGGAGGCGACGCAGCTACAAAAGGCCTCGGGACCGCCTTCCTCTTGCTGTCGCTGGTGGCATTTACAATATTGCTGGTGCTCAACCTGTTGCCCTGGCCGTGGACCAAATACCTCGCTTTTGCGCTGGTGATTTTGCCCCTCCTATATTTTTTAGGGATGCCGAGGTGGACGAACTTCAAAAGGGCACAGCGTGCGCGGGTCGAAGCGGCCAAGCCTATTTTTGACGACCCTGATTTAGATCGCCTCGCCCGCCTGATAGAGAACGGAGAGCCGGAGTCTTTGCAAAAAAGCCTGACTTCCGGGCCGCAGGAGGTGATACAATCAAAAGATTTGCTCTGGTTCGCATTGGAAAGGGCTTCTTACGGTGGGTACCGCAGTGAGGAAAAACTGCAATGTTTCCGGCTGTTGCTCGATGCGGGGGCCCCTTTAGACAGCCTGCTGAAAGGCGAAACTCCCATCCAAAGCAGTGCAGCAAATACGGGAAACGCCGGGGTACTGCGCCTTTTGTTTGAACGCGGTGCCGACCCCAACGCCCTCGACCCCAACTTCAACCGCCCTTATATCTTTGACGCCATTAATTCCTATATGGATCCCTTAGCTGCTGTGCAGACCTTTCTCGAATTTGGTGCCGATCCCAATAAAACGGCCATTTTTGATGACGAAGACGGCCCCATCCCCCCTCTGATCCGGGCAGCTCAATTCGACCGGTGGAAAATTTGTGCAGCCCTGATTCAAAAAGGTGCCCGGCCCGATTTCAAAACCCCCAACGGTAAAAGTTGCGCTTATTACATGGAACAGGCCGAAGAAGCAGTCCATACATACGGCACTCCTGAAAACAAAGCTGATTTTGCACAATTGAAGGCTTTGCTGGAAAAGGGTAGGTAGGGGGTAATTTATTTCAAATGATTTACCGTTAGCACGTTCCGGTATATAATTTTTAACAGGTCTCTCCTGATTTTTTTAAAATTCGCTCAGCATTTCATCAATATTAAAAACTGGCTGGTAATTCAGTACTTTTTTCGCTTTTTCAATGACGTAAACCCGGTCTATTGATGTTGGAAGCTCCCAGCCGTTTTTGTCAAAAAAATCAACGAGTTTAGGAATGCGGCTGTTCAGAAGCGCATGAAGATTATTTTTTAAATCAAATAAATCATCCTGATTAAAAATACTCTGCGCCGAAACATTAAAAACCTCAAAATTATCCATTTCTGCCTTCAATGCCAGTTCGTGCGCCCGGGCCACATCCCGAATGTCTAACCCTCTGTACATTCTGTAAAATACTTTATTTTCCGGTGGCTCTTCCCAAAATCTTGATACTCTAAGACTTATTGCCTGAAAAGTCTCTTTGTCAAAAAAATCTTTACACAACTCCTCGGCAGTAATTTTTGTAATGTCGTAAATGTCCCGCGGTTTAGGGACCACCTCTTCTGTAATCCAGGCTGCCTCCTTTTCTATATTCATGCTTTCGCCATACAAAGAAGTTGTACTGGTATAGACGAATTTTTTTACTCCGTTTATTTTTGAGGCCTCTAATAAATAAAGTGTACCTTTTATGTTGGTATTGATGAAATCTTCTCTTGAATGGGTAGCAACATGGGGTGCGTGAAGCGAAGCCGTATGGATAATTGCCGAAACGCCTTTTGTTGCGTTTTTTATTGTTTCCCAATCGGTTAAGTCGGCTACGATAGTCGTAGATGCACCCTGTATTTTATCAAAACCAACAATTTCGTATTCTTTCGCCAACAATTTGGCTATCTCCCGCCCGGATTGACCGGAACTACCGGTGATG
The DNA here is from genome assembly GCA_013361075.1 of Saprospiraceae bacterium. Classification (GTDB taxonomy): domain Bacteria; phylum Bacteroidota; class Bacteroidia; order Chitinophagales; family Saprospiraceae; genus JABWAJ01. The sequence goes on from JABWAJ010000327.1 coordinate 6,059, forward strand.
AATATTTTTTTATTTTTCATTGACGATATGTCTGCCGAATTTCTTAATAAACCGGTAAATATTATTCCGGAGAGCCGGGTGTTTCTCCTGCTGATCCTTCTGCTGTCGCAGGCGTTATCACACCATTGACAATCCGCTGAATTTCCTCCGAAGAAAACAAACGCGGATCAATCAGGGAGTAGGTAAAGCGGATAAGATTATTGCGTGCTCGTGCCGCATCGGTCTCACCCAAAATTGCGCGGCGGAGTGATTCATTGAAGTGCGCAAACCAGGCACCATGAATTACCGTACAGCCAATAGAATCACCACCTGTTATTTCTCCTGATTGACGACCACTTCCTCCGCTATGAACTGCCGAAACCACGCGTTGTCTGCCGTCGGCCAAGCGGTCGAATTCAGCATGTCCATCTTCGCGACGGATGATGCGCCCTCCTCTGCCAACAGTAATGGAGGCCAGTTCTT
>JABWAJ010000328.1 GCA_013361075.1 Saprospiraceae bacterium
GGTGCTCCGCGGTGGCGACGGCCAACACCGATGCCCAGGGCCGCTTCCGCTTCGATCGCGACGGCGCGGGCAACCCGCTCGAGGCCCGCGAGTACCGGTTGGCGGTGACCGGCGACCAGTACGACAGCCACGAGACCGCTCGGCTCGCCGTCGCGGAGGGACAGCACAAGGACGTGGGCGACGTGCTGCTGCGGTCGCACCCGCTGCGGTTCACCGAGGTCCGCGCCTGCGGCAACCTGCCGCTCGAGGGCGGGGACTGCGCCTACAGCGTGCGCGTGACCAACGGCCTCTCGACGACGCTCGAGGGCGGGATCTGGAGCCTCGTCGGCACGCAGTCCGACCCGTGGGGCGGGCGGCGGCCGCTGTTCCAGACCGGCAACCCGGTGTCGGTCCGCCTCACGCCCGGCAGCAGCCAGGTCGTCCAGTTCCAGTTCCACGTGCCGGCCTCGGCGCCGAACGGCCAGACGATCTGCACCGAGGCCGTCGGCGGCCGCGCGCCCCAGCCGTACTTCGACGTGATCGGGCGCACCGACCTCTTCTGCATCACCAAGGGGGCGCAAGGGTTCAGCGTGCTGAGCGACAAGGCGGCCAACGCGGTGCTGCACCCCCGGACCGACGCCGCCCGGCCGTCGGAGTGACGGCGGCGCCGGGAATAATCGTATCCAACTACCTGAATGACATAATCTTCTACTTCGCCACTTTGGGAAGTACCAGAAGGAGACATAGGCTCATTTGCATCGCTCAGTCGGATGCGCAACCCTAAGTTATCGCCAACTACTGCAGTAGCGGGTATCGTAATGGTTACGTTAGTCGAAGTTGCGTTATTCGGAATATTGGGAGAAGTGAACATCTCGCCAACATCGTTAAAATCACCGTCTTTATTGAAATCAATGTAGATGGTCAATTTAGCATTTGCATTGGTCATGTTCATCACGGGGATATTGGAAAGCGTAATGGTCTGACCAACAATGAACAGAGGCAGTGTTGCGTAGTTCAATCCATCTTCATCGTCGGTACCTGCATCATCGCCGCCACTCAATTGACCAGCAGTCAGTGAAGATTGGCCATCAGCTTCTACGTCAACGGTTGCTCCAATTTTCAGGAGGACATTGTTGTTTGCATCCGTTACAATTTTATGTCGCGCGCCGTTGTCTGCAAGCAGCGTCTCATGGTTTGCCGGTGTTCCTGTAGCCGTGCCGGGTGCGCTGTCGTTGAGGTCGCCATAGTCAAAGCCCATAACCGACACCATACAGTCTTCTACCTCGCCATTGCTGGCGGCGCCGATCGGCAGATTCACTTCATTCTCTACTGTACCAATGCGGAAGCGCGCGCCAAGATCCATGTTCAGCACGGCATTCAAAGGCACGGTGAAGGTCAGGGTAACCGGGCCGCTGATGCTGGTGGTCGCAGATTGAATTTCGCCGGTGCCGTTGAAGTTGCCGTCTTTATTCCAGTCAATGAACCCATAAATGTACGCCGTTGTATTGGTCACAACGTTTACAGTGAACACAGCAGGGCGGCCTGCTTCAATCATAGCAGGCTTAACCACGCCATCTTCATCGTCACCGGGATCGTTATCGCCATTTTCACCGTCGTCGCCGTTGCCGGTTCCGCCTGCATTGGGATCCGGATTGCCATTCAAATCGTAATCCACTGTAGTACCCATGTAAACAGGGGTGCCTAAAAGGTGAGAAGGCCCGCCATTCGCTACGGTTGTCGGGTACAACGGACTTGGCAGGTCGCCATAATCAACAGGGATAAACCCAAAATCAAAGGAGTGGTCGTTTTCACCAAAGTCCTTGGTAGTAGCTGTTATTTCTGCCAAACCACTTACCAAGCTGGCATCATTGTCGCTCAAATCAGCCAAACCAACACCACCTGTAGCATTGGTCAGGGTGAGTAAAGTTCGCTGCAACGGAGAGTTATCGACCCCTCCGTTATTGTACATACTGGCAGGGATGCGGATGGTATACGTGGTATTGGCATCCAGTCCGCCACCGCCTCCAGGGTTCACATTGCTATCGTTGAAATAGTAGTTTCCGGTTGAGTTTGTTGTCGTTTGCCCAATCTGGTTTCCAGCCAAAAAAAGCTGGACGGTCACGCCGGCAATGCCGCGCTCATCGCCATCCTGAATGCCATCGGCATCTTTATCGGCCCAAACTAAGTTACCAATTTCCAATGGTGCAACAGCGCCGCTCAATTCCACGTCGCCCAAGCCGTTGGCTTTACTGGGCGTTGCTTCGTTGGTATTACCCGGGCCAAGCGTAAACCGGTCATCAAATACTTCATAGGCAGATCCTGCTACCAGAGCTCCTGTTTCATTGTCTAACCGAATTGTCCCTCCTGAACGAATGGCAATTGGGTCAAGAAAAACGGCCAAGGCATCCCCACCGCCGGGCAATACCGCCAGCGGGCCCTGAACAGATTCAGGGTGGTGAACGTTGTCCGCATAATAATCTGTTGTACCTGGCCTGGTTACAATGGTGTAGGTGCAGCCATTTGCATTCTGAGATACATTTGCGCGCAGCAATTCCCCCGCAGAGGAATATTCATAGTCTACCAAATTACCATTATAGTTGTTGTTGTTAATGGCGTACTGGTGTCCTTTCCGGTCTAAAATACCCACGAGCATACTGCCCTGATCGTCAAATTCAATGTCGGCGACAATGGGTTCAGCAACTTCTCTTTCCTCGCCGGAGAAATAACGGCTCGGGTTGCCTGCGCTGTAGCCCCACGGAATCCAGGAGCGTTCGCGCCCATAGTCAAAATCAAAGTTCAGTCTTTCTGTAAACGTCTGCAAAATTGGGTCGAACTCGAAGACGTATCCTCGTAAAGCTGTGCCAACCTGACTGTTTCCAGACCCCGTTACCGGGCTGACTACGTTACCCGCAGCGTTCTGGCCTGACAATACAAGTCCGACATAAAGTTTACCCCGGTAAAATTTCAAAGCCCAGGGACGGTGCTCGCCCTGCTCTGTAGTCGTGCCGGGGTTTGGCGTAGGCCAGCTCCGAACGCGCGAAGCCACATTCCCTAAAGTGGGCGCCTGAGGGTTTTGAGAGTCCATGAGGTCTATTTCGTAAATGCGTCGGTCATACAGGTTAACCACATACAAATAACGGCCATCGTCCGAGATGTCAATGTCTCCAATGGACAATTTGCCGATTTGATCTCCGGCAGCGTAGTCGGTGCTGGGCGTGTTGCGGTTCATACCAAGTCCACGCTCTAAAGAAGTACCGATGTAGTCGCTAACCGGGCTGGTATTGTTTCCCGGGTTAGTCGGATAAGAACCTCCGGAATTCTGTGTTGGAATTCCGATGGCATCCAGGTTGATAAAATCAGTTGTTTTATCCGCACTCGGGCTATAAGGGTCTATCAGATAAATACCGCCGGAACCCAATGGCCCCAGAGCACAGTGCCTGCGCAATACAGCAGAAGTGAAAACTTTTTGAGCCTGGCGGGAAAACGCCACGCCATAGAGCGAGCCTACTTCAGCAATAGTTGCTAAAACAGTAGGGTTTGGTGCGGACGGAGTCACCGGGTTGTTGTTTATGTCATTGGCAGCACTGTGACTAACCGGGATCCCGGAGTCTAAAAATTTGAATCCGATGAATGAAGGAGCAGCACCTGCATTGCCACCTAAATTCGGGTCGCCAAAAGAATAACAAGGCAAATACACATCCGGGTTGGCCGTTTCCACCCACTGCCCGGGGTAGTTCATGGCAAAGTTGATGCCGCTCTGCGGTCCAACAATGAACTGGACGCTGGAGCCGTAAACATTGCCGGATACGCCCGGAAAATCAACCGTTTCTGCCACCGAACACTGAAAAGAAGAAGGTATTTGAAATTCAATCCTCAACTTTTCTCCAGGGTTGGCTGCTCGGCCGCTGGTGACGAAAGTTCCAAAATTGTAACTTCCGTTTGCACCCGTAACGGTTTCGCCAATCAGTTGATCTTTGGCCGGTGGTGCTGCGTTCGCATACAGGCGAACAACGATACCTTGAACACCCGGCTCAGCTCCGGTCTGGACTCCGCCTCCGTCAAAATCGCGGAAAGCTTTTCCCGACTGCGCTTCAAGTGCAGATGAAAAAAACAGGCAAAGCCCGAAGACAAGACTCCAGACTATTTTGTTTGTGGACAGGCGCCATCGCCCGGGCATAAACGGCTTATCCCCGGTTGGCGAGGCCAGCAGGGGAGGTTTATGCAGCATGTAGTTTCTCCTTTTGCTTCCTAAGGAGTAACGGTGCAGTAAATTTTGCATCATGATTCGTTATTAGTATTAATAATATGCGGGCCGGATACAAAAGGATAATCTTCCGGCAATTCAATGCTTTGCTACATGCCGTCCATGGGAATTCCGGTTAAAGGTGCTTGTCCTTTAAAGCAGATGGCATATCTTTCTGATCAACAGGGATTTAAAATAGGATTGGGTTTTGAAAAAACAAAAAAGGTACACTTACCGAAGCGCGTGCTTCAGGCATTAGGCTTCAAGTTTGTGTACCTTCGAAACCCGTATAAAAAACTTGATTAATATATTTTGTCAGCCCACTGCACATTGTTTGGCAGCAAGTCTGTTTGGTAGTTTTTTGGGCATAAATGGTTTTATCGGGGCGCTTAGAGGTTGTTCTTTTCACAATTCAAAAGTAGCGGCTTTTACAATCGGGTCAATAATCGAAAAAACGCAAAATGTTACCTTTGCTCGTGCTGGTTTTTTCATTTGGGTTTGGGATTAAGTAATTAAAATTCAAATACTTAAATTATTTCAAAAAGCGTGGTTTTGTTACGGGAAACAGTCTTTGTTTTTTTGAAAATTGGGGTAAAAAACCAGTGATTTACACGCTATAATAATCGAATTCGAATCAGCCAGTTATTTTCTTCTTCAATAACCGGATAAACTCCGGGTTGCCCCGAATGAGCAATCAACCCCAATTGACGAACCAGGCGCAAAGGCACATGAAACGGTTCCTCAACCAAAAATTCCTGCCCGCTAAAATGACCATCGACAATATGCTGCTGAAGGCAGGATTTTTCAAACCTGAACTGCAGCCATTGCGGATCAGTACTGGAAACCCAGGCAACGGTACAGGGACAGGAAATGATCCGGGTTCGTGCACTGGAAATGGACACCATACAAATGCCCGCGCCAGCGCAATGTTTACTTGGTGTGCCGAATACAACCTCTGCTTTTATTTCCCGGTTCAATCCCTCTTTCCATAAATCGGCTATCTTGAATGCAGGGCCGGATTCGTGTTTGACCATATAATTGTTTGTAACAAGGAATAAATTAAATCATTGTGGTGTCAACGATGATGCGCTTACGGCCAGAAGCCAATTGCGTCGAAGATTTCTTTTGTTGTGGGCAGATGTTTTTCATGGCAAATTATTTTGATTTGTTATTGCCATTCAAAGATCGCCTGGCATGCCTGCAGAAGCCTTATCAGTAACCCGCGTCTCGTTACCTTATGATCAAATAATTCCGCACATCAATTATGTTATTAAATATTGATAATCAATTATTTAAATACTTTTTTATTTTACCTTTTTGTTACCGGAAGGGGCTCTGAATTCAGAAAAAAAACATACAGAAAATAGATAATACAAATAAAATTACAACGACTAATATAATTAAAATAAATTACATATATAAAATAATTTAAATTCAATTCAGCGATATCCGATGCTGTATACCCCGGAAGATTGGGATTGGTGCTAATGCTCACCAAAAAAAACGGGAGGCAGAAAGTACTGCCTCCCGAAAAGGGTAGATGATTGATCCGGCATGCCGCCGGTTAAGGGGAGTAAAACTGCTGGCGGCACAACCTCAGGCGGTAGTCGTATCAACGATGATAGCGGCCACTGAGTTTTGATCAATCTTGCTGCGAAGGGTGCAGAAAGCGTAAATCTGTTTCATGATGCAAAACTTTAATTTCCCATTACTGGATAAAATGACAGGGGGGTGTAGTGTGTCAGCTAAAACGGTTCAGGAGCATCATGAATCCCGTCACCTTACCTGGCCATGCGTCTTACTTTAGCGATACTCAAAGAATCGAAGGCAAATTGCCATAGATCTTCGTAAGGCAATATTTCGATTTCGTGCGTTTGGTTTGCCACCTGAAGCGGGATGCTGTTCAACCGGGCCAGGTAGCGCTGGGCTTTGTCATAAATCATACCTGTATCGAAGGCGCCCAAAGGAATCTGAAGCAACAACCGGATAAAGAAATAACTCCGCTGTGTGTTTTTGCCCCTGAGGTGCCGGTACGCGTATTGGTCTATCGCTTCAACTTCGTCGAGCAGTTTGTCGTATTTTCGCTCCTGCAGCAACAGCATCAGCCTCACCACAATGATGGAAATGTTCAAACCACTTTTGTCTTTAGAAAATATGGGGGTTTCGTTTACAAATTTGCCCAGCTTGAATACATAACCTGAAGGTAGCCGGACTTTCCCCGCTACGCCTAAGTAGTAGACATAAGACTCGTAAATGCGCCACAACTCTTTGGCGTTATCGGGAAGAAATTCAAAC
>JABWAJ010000329.1 GCA_013361075.1 Saprospiraceae bacterium
TTTCATCTGCTTTTTTTACAAAAATACGCCATTCAGGGGATTTTTACAACATCTCGTTGCTTACACACGTACCAGCACCCTGTGCTATCCCCAAAAAAAGAGCAACCAAAGTAGTACCACATTGCTGAAATTTCCAAAAAACAAAGCGGGCAGCCTAAAACAAAACGCTCTCTTAAGTCTACTGACAGACAGGCTGTTAAATAAAAAACGGTGGTCGCTCATGCCCATGAGCGACCACCGTTAAACACTAAAATGTGACCCCGACAGGACTACCCTTTGTTGTTGATTATCAGTCATTTAAATGTTATTTTTTAAACGGAGTGACTAAAGTAGTACAACATTTTTTGGGGGTTGGAAGGGGGTTTGGGGTGTTCTTTTTCTGATTCATGATACACGGCGGGCTGAACCCGCGGCCTTAACCCGTGTGCAGCCAAAGGCTGCAACGAGCAGCGCCGTATTTAAAATGAAGCGGGTGGAACGTAATGGAGCTTGGGCACGAGCGGGGAGTCAGCTTGGGCGCCAGCGGGCACCTTTGTCATAATTAAAATGAAATTTAAAATCCAGATAGTGTCCGTATTCATGGTCTAATACGTCTGGGTCTGCCCCCATACCCGCTCGCAACCGACCTGTCTACGCTGGTACAACGAGCAGTGCCAGTTTTAATCAGCTTGAGCTATGAAACGAGCGGGGAATGCAGAAAGTCTATCCAACAATCATGGGAAGAGTTGTTCTTCTTGAATGGGATCATTAAACCTTTCAAATTTATATTTATTACAAAATTCTTTCAAGCTAATATAATTTTTTGAAAGTAATCCCTTTGTGGAAATCGTTTCGAGAACAACTTGGCCCTCCAAGGTATAAATACCAGTGAATTCGGGACAATTCCCAACAGCACAAAAGTCAGACCCAGAAACCTTATAAAAATAATCGCCCCGTCCTCCTTGTAAGAGAGAGATAGAATACTGGGGTATTCCTGGCACTTTAATATCCTTACCACCAAGTGTACGCATTTCTCTCATATCTATGGCTAAAGGCCGGGTGCTTATGAGTCGGCCATCCTCATAGAACTTAAGTTTCTGGGTTGTGACAATTGGATAGGCGAACATGGGTTCAAGTATATCCAGAGTATCATTGAGAAAATGTGTATGTACATCGACTCTGTACCGCCCTAATCCTACACTACGTACTATATCAAACTCCGGCACCCCCTTAAAAGACAGCATCATGCTGTCTTTTCTTGACATCTTATATTCTTCCTTCAAATACGGTACCTGTGTGGTTCCCTCTTTTCCTTGGCGCTGGTTCTCCTTACAAGCTACTATGGAGAACAGGATTATGAAGGTCGGGACAATAGCGTACTTACCTCTGAAAGTATATCCAAGCATATTTTTCATAACATGCAGCTTTAATTTCCAGCTCGCGACCAACCTATCACCCGTCAAAAGCGCTCGCTCGTTACTACCTCTGGTAGTAAACGTGCCAAAGCTGCGGGCTCCGGCCCGGCTACAAAAAATTAAACCCGTGTTGGTCAAGCATTTTGTGGTGTGTATTCATTGGTTTTGGTGTGTATTCATTGGTTTTTAGAACTGGAAGATAGGAATAAAAGAAGGGTTTTTGGAATAAAATCCTGGATTTATTGACGGCGGGCTGAACCCGCAGCCTTAACCCGTGTGCAACCCAAGAGGTTGCCACGAGCAGCGCCGTTTTAAAATGAAGCGGTTAGAAAGTATTGGAGCTTCGGCACGAGCGGAACAAAAAGCAACACATCCATTATTGACTTTTTCAAAAAACCGGGTTTGATTTATCGCCTAAATTTTTGAAAAACTTGCTATTATTGTTCCGGATATTGCTTAATGCCTAAAACCCGGAACAAACATGTCTCCATTCCTCGGCGAACTCATCGGTACAGCCATCCTTATCCTGCTCGGAAACGGGGTGGTTGCCAACGTCCTGCTCAAAGATTCCAAAGGCAACAACGGAGGTTGGATTGTCATTACCTTAGGCTGGGGTATGGCCGTATTTGTAGGCGTTTATGTTTCGGCAGGCAGCAGCGGCGCACACCTCAATCCGGCTGTTTCGGTGGCTTTAGCCATAGCCGGAAAGTTTCCGTGGACTGACGTTCCGGGGTATGTAGCTGCACAAATGCTGGGCGCCATGCTCGGCTCCGGCCTGGTATGGCTGGCTTACAAAAAACACTACGATGTAACAGAAGACGCCGGTCTCATTCAGGCCACTTTTTGCAATGCGCCGGCCATTGGCCATCCCGCTTATAATGTGCTGACCGAGATCATTGGCACATTTGTGCTGGTTTTTGGGGTCTTGCACATCGCTGCACCCCAGTCCAGCCTCGGTGCCTTAGACGCGCTTCCTGTTGCGCTGCTTGTGCTCGGCATCGGCCTGAGTCTTGGCGGCCCCACGGGGTATGCCATCAACCCGGCCAGGGACCTTAGCCCGCGAATCATGCACGCCCTGTTGCCCATAAAAGCCAAAGGTGACAACAACTGGCCTTATAGTTGGATTCCCGTAGTGGGGCCATTGATTGGTGGTGCCCTGGCGGCGTTGGTGTACGGGATGATGTAGCCCGGCCGCCAAAGGGCGAAAAGCCATTGTTTCTACATTTTTATCCCATCTTCATCTTTTCAAAAGCAGGATTGATGATGTGCCCGGGCTATTCTACGGGGGCTATCCCCGGGTCGGGATAAGTTGTGGTAAATAGATACGATTTTTACACTAAATTTGCCGCGTTTAAAAACCAATCAACTGCCTACAGGCGCAGCATCGTACTATGAAAATCAAAGTTGGCATTTTTTTTGGCGGCCCCTCCCGCGAACGGGAAATCTCTTTCGCAGGCGGGCGCACCGTGTATGACAACCTGAATAAAGCCATCTACGAACCCGTTCCCATTTTCGTAGACAGCCTGCGCAATTTCATTTTACTCGACTGGCAATACATTTATAAAGGCAGCATCCGCGATTTCTACCCGCCGGTAGACATGCTGCCCCCGTCGCCAAACAATTTCCAGATCTACGCAGAAAGTCTGGGCCCTTTGAGTGCACCCACTCAGGAAGCGCTGATTGCCAAAGTCGGACGCAAGCTCCAGGCTTCCGAGCTGCCAAAACTCATTGACGTTGCTTTCCTGGCCCTGCATGGCGAATACGGAGAAGATGGTGAAATTCAGCGCGAGCTTGAAGCATTGCGCATTCCGTACACTGGCAGCGGGGTAAGCCCCAGCCAGTTGGGCATGGACAAGGCCGTTCAGAAAGCAAAAATGCCCCAATACGGGTTCGCCAGTCCGCCGATTATGGTGCTCGACCGCGAAGCCTGGAAACAATCCCACGCCGAAGAAGTCTATAACCGCGCCATTCAAACCGTAGGATTCCCGATCGTCATTCGCCCCGCCAACCAGGGATCGTCCATCGGCGTCTCCATTGTGGAAGAAGAAGGGGGGCTGGAAGAGTTTGAAAATGCCATCAACAGCGCATTTTTTCGGGAAATCATACCGGCAGGAGAATGGCTCGACCGCGATGCTTTTGAGCGGATCGAATATGTACGCCTGCTCACAGACATCCGTGACGGCCTTGGTTTCCCAATGCTGGTGACCATCCCCCGCGAACAGAGAGTGATTTACCACCCGGAAGAATTGCTCCAGTATTTAGACAGTACTTCGGCAGCGTTGCAGCAAGAGGGCGGTGCCTATACGCTGGAAAGCCACCTCGACGAAAGCCAGGTCCTCATTGAGGCGTTCATCCATGGCAAGGAGTTTTCCTGCATTGTGATTCGGAAAGAAGATGGAACAGCCGTTGCCCTGCCGCCGACGGAAATTGTCAAAGGTTCGGAGGTTTACGATTACCGGTCAAAGTACCTTCCCGGCTTGTCGCGGAAAATAACACCGATTGACCTTGACGAATCGGACATAAACGCCATCCGCGCCGAGTGCGAACGCCTGTTTCACACCCTCGGGTTCCATGTGTATGCGCGCATTGACGGCTTCATCAAACAAGATGGAAGCATTATCCTGAACGACCCGAATACCACATCGGGCATGTTGCCGTCGTCGTTCTTTTTCCACCAGGCTGCTGAGATTGGCCTGACGCCTTCCCAGTTTCTGTCTTATATCCTCCGGGCTTCGTTGCAGGAGCGGCTGGCGGAGCAACCCGGCCAGGACAGCTTCCGCAAGCTGATGGAACGCTTAGACGAGCAGATTGCCACGCTGAAAGCCACAGCTACCCAGCGCAAACGCATTGCGGTGATTATGGGGGGCTATTCTTTCGAGCGGCACATTTCGGTGGAAAGCGGACGCAATATTTTTGAAAAACTATCCAGTTCTGACAAATACGAACCCATTCCGGTCTTCCTGAGCGGAAATGAAAAAAACTACGAACTCTGGCAAATTCCCATCAACCTGATGTTGAAGGACAATGCCGACGACATTCGCGATAAAATCCTGCATTGGAGGCTGCACCCGGTTGTGGAAGCCATCAAAACACAATGCGCAGACATTACCGGAAAATATGCTTCGCGCGACGTGATTTTTGCGCCTAAGCGCCTCAGTTTTGATGATTTAAAACTGGCTGTTGACGGTGTTTTTGTAGCCCTTCACGGCCGACCCGGCGAAGATGGTCAGGTACAGATGCAATTAGACGCCAAAGGCATTCCTTATAACGGCTCCGGGGTGCGGTCGTCGAGCATAACGATAGACAAGTACCGTACTTTACAGACCCTGAAAAAAAATGGCTTCCCCATTGCCCAGCAATTGCTGGTAAAAAAAGCGGAATACGAGGCCAACCCTCAGGATTTTTTCAACCGGATAGAAACCATGTTCGGGTACCCGATGGTGGCCAAACCGGTGGACGATGGGTGCAGTTCGGCAGTGCAGGTCATTGACCACCGTGCTGAACTTGAAGCGTATGCCCGACTGATTTTCAGACCCGAAGGCCAGGAAGGAGAAGAAGCACGCCGGGTGCTGCGCCTGAAGCAAAAAGAAGAGTTTCCGCGCAAACAGGAGATTTTGTTTGAAAGCCTCGTCAAAGCCAACGGCGCTTCCCATTTTCTGGAAGTAACGGGGGGCTTGCTGACGCATTTTAATGCCGATGGCACCCTGCGCTACGAAATTTTTGAACCTTCCGAGACTTTAGCGAGCGGGGAGGTGTTGTCGCTGGAAGAAAAATTCTTGGCAGGTGAAGGACAAAACATTACACCCGCCAGATTTTCTGCTGATCACAAACGCTATGAAATTATTGCTGCGCAGGTGAAAGAATCCTTAGAAAAAGCCGCCCGCATTTTAGACATTCAGGGGTATGCCCGCATTGACGCATTTGTGCGCGTCTATGAAGGTGACCGCGCAGAAACCGTAGTCATCGAAGCCAATTCACTGCCCGGCATGACGCCTGCAACCTGTATTTTTCATCAGGCAGCGATCAATGGCTACAAGCCTTACGAGTTCATTGACCAGATCCTGGAGTTTGCGTTTGAACGAAAATTGCGCGAAAGTGGCAAGCCGGTTATCCCGGTTGCTGCAACCCAGGCACCTGTTGACAGCATTCCGGAACAATGGCTGACCAGCGTGCAGGAAGCACCGGTTGCGGGCCCGGTAGAACAACCGGAATCGGAACCTCAGCCACAGGCAGCCGCGGATGGCAACCTGTCGTTGCTCCAATACGATCCGTTGCCCAAAAAACCACTCACCTTCGAGAACGTCACCTACGGTATCCGCACCATGGCGGGCAATGTTGCTGCTTTTTTGGCTTCTGCACCCTTCCTGATGAACCTGCTGGCGATGGTCGTCTTCGTCGGGGGACTGTTGCTGCTGGTAACGTTGGGTCTGAATTGGTATACCCGGCACGGAGAATCGCTTCAGGTGCCAAATTACATAGGGATGGACCTGCGGGAAGCAACCCGAAAGGCGAAAAGCATGAGCTTTTCCATTGTCGTGATTGATTCCATTTTCGACCCCGACAAGCGGGCCTTCGAAATTTTCCAGCAAGATCCTAAGCCGTTTTCAAGGGTAAAAGAAAACCGGACGGTCTATCTGAGTATGTACAGCAGTACGCCGCCGGATGTTACGCTGCCAAGCCTGGTAGGCAATTATGACTTTTACCAGTACGAAAAGAAATTGCGCAGTATGAAGATCCGGGCGGAGATCAAAGAACGGCAGTTCGACAGCAAGCAGCAGGAAAACACCATTTTGCATTTCTTTTACAACGACCGCAAGATTACGGATGAAGACCTGCGCCAGGGGGTAAAAATCCCGCAGGGCAGTGTGCTGCAGTTTGTCGTCTCGGTACGCCACACCGGCATGGTGCCCATTCCCGACCTCGTTTGTAAAACCTACGAAGAAGCGGTGTTCCTCATCAGCAGCATGAACCTGAACATCGGTACAATTTATGGCGAAGTGACGGATCGCAGCATGGCTTATATCTGGAAGCAGGAACCCGCGTACCTGCCCGACCAGATGCTGCGCATGGGCGAGCAGGTCAATCTCTACCTCGTACAGGAACGTCCGAAGG
>JABWAJ010000330.1 GCA_013361075.1 Saprospiraceae bacterium
TATATTATACACCAACACTCGGAAGTCCCTACTCCCTTTTGTATTCTGTGGACAATAGTACACGAATTGGTGCTGCACGCCAAATATCCTTACCCGCAGGATGCTACTGGTATCGCATTTACCATCGGGTTCGCTATACCAAATGTGATGGGAGCATTGTACAACGCGAAGTTCTGATCGGGCCTTTTTACTTCTGCTCCAATTCAGGTGGTGGAGGTGGTGGCCTGGCTGAAACTACTGAAGTATTGACGGAAAACCTTTCAGGCGACAACCTTTCTGACCTTGAAGGCGATGTAGTCTCAAACACACCATACACGCATGCTCAACTGGCTTTAAAAGCTGAGATTTCAGTTTACCCTAACCCTGCACAGGCTATGGTAATGGTTGCCATACCGGATGGAGAAATTGCCGAACTCGTTCGCTTAATTGATCTGCAAGGGCGTATCGTACTGGAGCAACGAGTACGTGATCAGCAATTTGAACTGGATTGCACTCCCCTTCCTTCAGGGGTTTATTCCGTGCAAGTCATTTACAGCGATGGCAGCCAGGTTGCGAAAAAAGTCCAGGTACAGCACTAAGGCAAATCGGGCAGTGCTGCCGGGGAAACCTGTTCCCACCCGATGATACTGCCTTTCAATTTTTTTATGGATTCTTTCACCTAAACAATTCATTCATCATGAACTACAAATTTTTTTACTGCGCGCTGTTCAGCCTGTTGTTTAGCCTGGCATCACATCGAACCCAGGCCCAGGTTAGTACAATTCTTTCGACCAACAGTAGTTGGGAGGCTTTTTCCATGGAAGACCAATTTTTGCAGCCCTTTACAGCCAATGAAATTATGGGGATGGGCTTTTGGCAACCGGTCGAATTATCTGCTACCCAGCCCGATGCGTGCAATGGCGGTGGTCTTACTTACCCCGGGACGCCCATTTTTTCCCCTGGAAATGCCGTATGTTTTGGCAAGCCGGAGGATGCATTCATTACCTCGTTCTTTCGCAAAAACTTTGAACTCTCTGCAGGAGCAAACCCATTGTGTCATGCAACAGTAACCGTCAGGGCTGATGATGCTTTCCGGTTGTATGTTGACGGTACGCTGTTGCCTGGCACATCTCTATTTGCTTGCGGTAACACCGGTTTATTTCTTAATATAAATGGTGTTGGCTCCAACAATATTTTTACAATAGACATTCAGCCATTCCTCAACCTTTCTCTTACGACGCATACCATCCTTTTTGAAGTAATCAATTGTTCATTGATAAATTACCTGGCTGCGTCGGTTGACATTGCCCAGGAGTTGACTTGTACGCCCAATGCTCAAATCAATTTCAACTTTTTTACCATAGACTCTGGCTCGTTCCTGGACATTTCCGGGGTTGGGGGAATAGCAGGCTGTTATACGCATGAAGACTGGCGTGTTTATGTCACACCAAACCTTGGCAGCCCATATACGCTCTTGTATTCCATTGACAACAGTACCCGCACCGGTGCTGCCCGCCGGATTCAATTGCCTGTCGGATGCCATTGGTACCGCATCTTTCACCGGGTTAAATACACAAAATGCGATGGTACGATTGTCCAAAGAGAATCTTTCATCGGCCCATTCTCCTTTTGCACCCCGCCTGGACTTGTCGCGGCACCTCAAGGGGTTATAGAAGCTGCTTCAGGAGAAGTACTCACTGAATTTTCAGATAATATTTCAGCAGACAAGCCTTTCCAGGCTACGGTTAAGCCTGTTCTTCCTGAAGTAAGTGCTTACCCGAATCCTGCAAGTTCGACATTAACTGTTGCCATTCATGAGGCCGGAGCAGCTGAATTGGTCCGATTGATTGACCTTCAGGGCCGCACCGTCTTTGAAAAAGAGGCCCCCGAGCAGCAGGTTGAAATTGATTGCACGGCACTTCCTTCAGGGATTTATTCCATCCAGGTGATCTACCCGGAGCGGGGCCTTTTTGTGCAAAAAGTACAGATTCTTCATTAATTCATAGTGTTCCGGGCAGCGCGAAAGAATAGACTTTTCCGGTTTTTCACCCTTCCGGGATTTATCATGGGGGTGCCAATCGGTGCGCAAAGTTCGGCTTAATCACTAATTGACAGGTCAGGCAGCCTAACCTGCACATCAGCCTATCCGGCTGCCTGCCCATATTTTTTCATTAGCTTAAAAATTCATTCATCGTGAACTTCAAATTAATTTACCGCGCGCTTTTCAGCATGTTGTTTTGTGTGGCAGTACAAAATTTGAACAGCCAAATCACCACGGCATTCACCACTGATGAAACCTGGCTAGGGTATTCGGAGGCTGATGTGCGAAATTTGACGGCTTTACCTTATAATACAATTTTTGGGGGCCCCTGGGGTCAGGTGGTAGAAAATGCTGCTTTACCGGGTCAGTGTATTCTGACAAATCTCACGCATCCCGGCCCTCCAATCTTCTCTCCGGGGAATGCAATTTGCCTCGATGAGGATGCCATATTGACCTCCTATTTCCGCAAAGATTTTGCATTGTTGGGAAGGAATGCACCGCTCTGTACCGCAACAATTAGAGTAAGAGCGGACAACAATTTCAGGGTATATGTGGATGGTACACTCATACTACCACAATTTGACCATAGCTCATGTGGAGGTAATTGGGCTTATGAAGATTTGTCTGGATGGAATTGGCTAACTATTTACACAATTGACATCAAGGATTATATAAACCTGGCTCTGGAGACCCACACCATCTTGTTTGAAGTTGGCAATTGCGATTATATAAATTATTTAGCTGCATCCATAACCATTACTCAGGAACTGGACTGCACACCCAATCCTTACGTCAACCATAACTTTACCTCTACAGATGCCGGAACATATCTCAATATTTCAGGCCTTGGTTTGGATGGTTGCTATACCCATGAGGATTGGCGCGTATATTATACGCCAAATCCAAATACGACTCCATATTCACTCCTTTATTCTGTTGATAATTTAAATGCAATCAAAAGACCTGGCGCTGCTCGCCAAATAGCGTTACCCGAAGGATGCAACTGGTATCGCATTTACCATCGGGTTCGATACACAAAATGTGATGGCACTGTCGTACAAAGAGAGACACTCATTGGTCCATTCTACTATTGTACCCCTTTTAATGGAGGTGGTCTGGCGGCAAAAGAGGAAGCTAAATTGGATGACGCGTCGGGTGTATCAACTTCCGACCTTCAGGAAGAGGAAACGGCTGACCTGCCATTCAAGGCAAATTCAAAGCAAGTGGTACCAGAACTCCTTGCATATCCGAATCCGGCTCACTCGACTTTGACGGTTGTGCTTCCTGATGTGGAATCGGCGGAGCGGATCAGGTTGACCGACCTGCAAGGCCGGACCGTTTTTGAGCAGCAAGCACCTGAGCAGCATTTAGAAATTGACTGCTCTGCTTTCCCCTCAGGGATTTATATCCTTCATGTGGTGTATCCAAGCCGGGATTCAGCTGTAAAAAAAGTACAAATCAGCCATTAATTCCCAGGGCTCAGGGCAGCATAAAAGGTTTACCCTGTTTGTGCTGTCCTGAGTCAAAACGAAATGAATAGACAAGTATTCAAGCCTTAGTAAGCCAGGATATTTCCTTCCAATGAAAACGTTTCATTAAATTAACTAAAATCAAAATTACATGAAAATCAATGTTTTGATAACCACATCGCTGGTTATCCTTACCACTCTCATGTCTTCCTTCCGGCTTCAAGCCCAGGATGCAACAAATGGTAAGCCTCAACCACCAGTAAAGGTAATGGCTACCATCTCCGATGATTTTGTCATCCAATTGCCCGATGATCAGGAAATGCTGTCGGGGGAATATCTACTCGATATAAAACACATTTCTTTTAAATCCAAAGAATCGCTTGATCGATTTTGTAGTGCATTTTCGGTTGATTATCAACAGTTAAAGGGGGATTTTAATCGAAATGAAATCACGCTCAAGTTTAACCTGGCAAGTATAAGCAAAAGAAACCTGACTGTAAAACATGTAGGCGTACACCTTCAAGACCTTGCCGGAAGGATGAAGTACTATTTCCAAAACTACAACAATTGACCTGCCATGAGAAAGATACCTGTATTCTTATTGTGCTATTTGTTTTTTTTCATTAAGGTGATTGCCCAGCCTATTACGGTTGACAGTACAGTAAATGTAAATATTCTTGCTCAGAGCCTTGCCGGGCCAGGTGTAGTGATAAGTAATGTTACTGGAGTTGGTGCCCTTGCTAGTTTTGCCAACGGCACCGCCGGTGCAGGAAATATCGGAATTGGTCAGGGAGTTTTGCTTACAACAGGGAGCTTGTTTGGAGCTGTAGGGCCAAATGACGTAAAGGGAAAATCAACCATATTATGGCCCGGCCCGGGAGGCGAAACGAATGCTTTGTTGAATGGCTTAGGCCAGGGACAAACAAAGGAAGCCAGTTTTATATCTTTTGACATTGTTCCTGCGGGTACTTCTATTTCTTTTTCTTACGTATTTGGATCAGAAGAATACCATGAATATGTCAATACGTATAATGATGTTTTGGGCCTATTCATTTCTGGACCGGGTATAAGCGGAAACTTCAATATGGCTACGCTTCCTGGTTCGAGCACACCGGTTTCAATTAACAATATCAATAATGGAAAAACCAACTCGCATTGTTCTACCGGCCCCGGAATGAATGTGCAATTTTTTAGAGAAAACTGTTTTGGTACATCCACTCAATATGATGGTTTTACAACAGTACTTCAGGCTGTTTCACCTACGCTGATGCCTTGTGAGACTTATACCATTACTATAGCCGTGGGCGATGTTGTGGACGGGTCATATGACTCCGGCGTTTTTATTTCTGCTGGTAGCATTGTCTCTCCCGGAGATACGGACTTTGGCATGAACGTTGGATGCAGCAACGGGAATTGGTCTGTAACAACAAATGCCCTCGACCAATCAGTCCAAAATAATGTTTGGGAATTGTGGCAAACGGATGTTCCGGGCGCAACAACCGGGGGCACTTTAGTCAACACCATTACAGGCGGACTCAATGCCGCCTTTAATTGGCTGGAATTGGGTCAACATTACTACATCCGGCATTATTCAATTGTATGTGAGATTTGGGAAACCATTTATCCTGTACCCGATTTCACGGCAAATGCCACTGTCTCCTTTCAAATTGAAGATGAATATTGCGTTGGCGAGGACATTTTCCTCAATGGTATTGCTTCAACGAATTACGACAGGTTCTACTTAAGTGCCGGAAGAAGGCCCATTGGAAGTGCACCGGGCACGCCTTTCACAGGTTATGCGGATTACGGATGGACGATAGACAATTCCATTGGGATATTAAACCTGAGCTACGAATTTTTGAACAATGGCCAAAACCCGGGCGAGGTTTTTGAACCGGGTTACGAGTATCAGATTCTGCTCGCGATTGCCAATCCGCCGAATTGTATCCCGTGGATGGAGCTGAAAAAGACTTTCAGGGTTGTTTGCTGCGATGTTAGTCCGGCGTTCAACGTACAGGCAAGCTGCAACAATGGCAACTGGTCGGTAAGTGCATCACCCGTCAGCCCGCTTGCAACCAACCATTCATGGCAATTGTACGAAGTTTCAAGCCCCGGAGCGACAACAGGCGGCACACCGGTTGGTCCTGCTCAAACCACCACAAACGCAACTTTCAGTGGCCTGAACCAGGCAAAATACTACTACATCAAGCATACCACGGGGTACGCAGGTTGTGAAATGCAAATGGCGAGCTTAGCGGCTCCAAATTTGCAGGCCAATGCCAGCCTGGCCTATGTATTCAAGGACATCAACAACACGGTCAAAAACAATTTCTGCTACGGGGAAGACATCTACCTTGATCCAGCAGGAACAAACAATTACGACCGCTTTTTTATGGCGGTGTACCGTCGCCCGATCACCGGGGGCAATTTCAGCTATTACGCCGATTACGAGTGGACCATTACGAACAACATCGGGTTGCTGAACCTTAGCCAGCTCTTTTTTTCCAGCGGTCAAAATCCTGGTGAAATTTTTGAACCGGGCTACGAATACGAACTTCAGTTTGCCATCGCCAACCCACAGAATTGTATTCCCTGGACAGAGTTAAAAAAGCGCTTTACTGTGGAATGCTGTAATGATTTTTTCTCAGCGGCTTTTCGGTATGAACTGAACCAAAAACCAGGAGGGTTTGAAGTAAGGGTTTATGATTTTAACACCTATTCCCCTTATGCGACACACGAATGGACGGTTGTATCCAGCCCGAATGCTAATGGCGGGCCCTACACGCTGGTAACACAAACGACAACGACAGGCCCGGGCCCCCATGTTTTGTACAGCCAGGGCGTCTCCGGATTGTACTATTTTGTAATCCATAAAGTGGTTACCCTTTGCGGCGAGGAATGCTATACCGACAGTAAGCAGGCTGTTGGCACAGAAGTCCAGCAGGACGGACCTGTTTGTGACATCTGTGGCCCCGACGATTGTTCGATTCTGGAAGTAATACTTTGTG
>JABWAJ010000331.1 GCA_013361075.1 Saprospiraceae bacterium
GCCAACAAGGATTGTGCTTTGTTGCTGCCCGTTCCGGCGCAAACTATTGATTGACCGGATTGAAGCCAGGGTTCAAAAAGCCCCGGATGCAGAATGCAGGCTTCCGGCTCGCGAAGGGGTTGGTTTTTTCGATCGAATACCTGCCAGTAAACCTCCATGCGACGGGCATCAATCATCGGCACGCAAATGTCCGCGGCGGGGAGGTCTGCCAAAGCAGCCCAGGCAATGGCATCCAGGGTACCAATGGCAATCAGGGGTTTGTCCAATGCATAACAAATGCCTTTTGCAGTAGCCAATCCAATGCGCAGTGAGGTATAGGAACCAGGGCCGTCGCTTACTGCCACGGCATCAAGGGCAGTCATGGGCAATCCCGTTTCTTCAAAGCACGAAGAGATCATCAGCGTAATCCGCGCTGCATGATCCTGGGTAGGAGCATCCTCGCGCAGGGCCAGCACCCCTCCGTTTTGGCTCAGGCACACCGAACACACATCGGTTGCAGTTTCTATATTCAGGATTAATGGCATAATCAGCGGTAAGATTACTGCAACAAGTGCACTTTCACATTATTCAATTCCACCAGGGAGAGTTGCTCCAACCCATCCGTTTCAAACACGCGATCCAGCGTGACAACGCGGGGTAAAGCATTGCCTTTGGGCTTAAAATTGCGGTAATCAGCAAACCGGATGCCATTGATTACACGGACATTAAAGGCTTCCCGGAAGCGAACCCCCGACGCATCCGGGCCTTCGCCATCCTGATAAGAATAGGCTAAATAATCCATGGTGAAATGCTCGCGGTGAATCCAGTAAACGTATTCGTCCTGAAAATCTTTGCCGCCTCCCGACTCGTCAAAGCGAACCCCCAGTTTATAATAGGCCTCTCCTTTAATGGTGCTATTCTCCAGGAGCGTCTTTTTCACAGCTCTGTCTTTCAAAAAATAAGGCAGCAAGGCGAAATAAACGACACTGTTCACCGATTCTCCGAGGGATAAACTATCCTTCTCAGAAATTGCCATACGCTGGCCGTTGCGTTCCCGGTAAAAGCCTGTATGCGTAAGCACATCGTGCAGGGCATTTCCGGCGCTATCGGTATGACTGCGTTCGTAACTAAACGCCCCGCCTTTCCGGGTTACCTTAAAATGGTAGTTCCGAAAATCAAACTCCGTGATGCTGTTGCTCAACGCTGCACTGGCGTGTGCTTCAAAAGTTTTTTCGACGACCCAGGCCGCCGAATCCTGCACGGGCTCCTGCGTGGTGGCAGAGGACTGCGTTTTTTGATCTTTTTTGCAGGCACCAACGCCAAGCAGCACAAAAAGTGCGAAAAGCCATTTAATCCCTTGCATCTTATGGTATTTTTAAGAACGGGAAAGGGTATATTTTTCCGGTCACATCACGGCATTCCTATCCCCCTACTCTTCCTGCATCCGGTATGGTGCCCGGGCAGCAATGGAGCGTCCCAGCGTCAACTCGTCGGCATATTCCAGTTCGCCGCCAAAAGCCACTCCCCGGGCAATGGCGCTGATTTGGACATTCAAATCCTGGAGTTTTTTGGAAATGTAATATATCGTGGTATCTCCTTCGATGGTCGGGCTGATGGCCATGACCACTTCGCGCACTTCGGGATCACGGGCCCTTACCAGCAGCGAATCAATGTTCAGTTCTCCGGGGCCCACGCCTTCGATCGGCGAAATAATGCCGCCAAGCACGTGATACAACCCCCGGTATTGGCCGGTAGCTTCAATAGCAAGGATATCGCGAATGCTTTCCACCACGCAAATTACAGATCGTTCGCGACGGGGATTGGTACAAACCGAGCAAATTTCGTCGTCAGAAATGTTGTGACAGACCTTACAGGTTTTGATGTTGCGGCGCATACCCAGGATGGCTTCTACAAACTGTTCGCTGTTTTCCAAAGGGTGCTTCACTAAGTGCAGGACCAGGCGCAGTGCAGTTTTACGCCCGATGCCGGGTAAAGAAGCGAAGGCATTTACAGCCTCTTCGATGCGTTTGGATGAAAAATTCATAGCGCCTGATTCGTTACTTGTTATGGGTTAATGGTCTGTTTTAATTCCACCTTTTGGGTTGAGAAAAAAGCAAAACTTGATTGTGCCCCCTGCACTTAAGCTCCCCTTTCGGTCCCCGGCAGGCCTTGATTGGCGTACGCACGGGCCACTTCTCCTAATTCCGCAGCATCATTGGTGGTGCAGAGTACTGCGTCGACCGATGCCAATTCAAGAAAAAACAAATTTTTATCAAAAGAAGCGGCATACGCAGCATTCATCGAAAGAAACATGTCCTCATAAGTGGCGCATTTCAGCAATTGCCAGGCGTCTTCCCGCACATTGAACACGGCAATAAGGAACGTTTTTGCACCTTCCTGTGGATAACACCACAACAAAACAGGATAATCCAGATAAGGTGCAGAAAAAAAACTGAACAAATTCGCTTCAAAAAAAGGATAATGCAGGAATCGGCAGGGGATTTGCATTTGTTTCCATGCAGATTCCAGTATTTGAAGCCGCCCCTGCATTTTGGGCAGGGGGATGTTTTCGGCTTTCAACTGCGGCAGCGGCAGCCAGCCATCCGAGTGCAGGTCGTAATACTCTACGGGGCCGATGCGCTTTTTGTATTCGAAGCGCTCATATCCAGGCACTACATACCCCGGATAATAATACTGCATCCCCTGATTGATGCACCACTTGATTTCGAGCAGCATGGTATAAAACCCCAGGCTATACCCGCGGTATTCTGACGAATAAACACCCTGAATGCTTGCCGCGCTGTTTTGTCCGATGTCAAAAAAGCTGAATGCCACCAATTTATCGCCCTGGTACAACCTTACCTCACAGGTACTGTATACATTGGTTTCTTCTTCGTCCAGCAACGCTTCTTTAAGCGTGTAGGACAATACCCCGGGGAAAGTACTCCGGTATTCCTGGTAAAGCGCTTCTTTTTCTTCGTCTAAACGCATGGGGCCGTATTCACACCGGAAAAGGGCCTCGTTCCGGCGGATGAGTTTGCGCAGGCGTTTGCTGAAAGCGTAGTTGTGCAGCGGAAGCCGGATCCAGATTGCCGAATAAAACCGGCGGTCGAAGCTTAAAAAATGAGTCGTAAAAATAGATTGCCCCATGCGATACCATCCCTTTTCAAGATACGTATCCAACGATTCAGCCGCGATCCTGTCGGGGTAATATTTATCTGTAAACATGCAGCAAATGGTTGTCAGGGAGGCAAACATCCCAAGCGGCTAAGATACGCCGAGCTACGGATATACAAAATGAAGAAAGCGACTAAGGTTTAAAAAACAAACATTCCTGTCTGAAAAAGTCGGACACCCCGGGTACCCGGATAAAAGACTGGCCATTGATTCCCCTGCCAAATGCCTGATTATGAAATAAAAATCCTATTTTTAAAACCGGGTACAAACGCCCTGTCTTGCAGCGGTTTCCCGGAGCAATGCCGGGGCGCCTGGCGGCATTTAAATCAGGTTGGAGCCATGTACACAACGAAAAGCAGCTACACAGGCAGGATTATTTTCGCGGGGCAGGCAACCCTTTTGCGCTGCTTTGCGAATACCCATATAACATGAGCGCAGGAGAAAGCCGACTTGCTGCAATAATTGAGGCTTGCCGCCGCCAGGATCGGGCCAGCCAGAAAGAACTGTACCAGCTGTTTTACAGCTTTACATTGGCCATTGCTATGCGGTATACCGCCTCAACTGATGAAGGGCGTGAAATAGTAAACGACGTATTCTACCGGGTTTTTACCAAAATAGACCATTACAATCCGGAATTGCCTTTTAAGGCCTGGCTCCATAAAGTAACCGTTCACACTGCCATTGACTATTACCGCAAATATCACCACAATACCACACAAACTTCGGAGCTCGCTGATGCAATGGCTGTGGAGGTGGAAAATGCCGTATTCAGTCGCCTTTCAGCGGATGAATTGCGGGCCCTGGTGCAGCAATTGCCTCCGGCTTATCGCATGGCGATCAACCTGTACGCCATCGAGGGCTATAACCACCAGGAAATTGCCGGTATGATGGGCATTACAGAAGGTACTTCTAAATCGAATTTATTTAAAGCAAGGGCCAGGCTCAAACAATTGATGCTTTCACAGGAAGTGATCTCAAAATGAGGATCTTTCCAAACAAACTGTACCATTTTCAGGCAATCTGAAAGAAAAATATCGCGTATGGACGAGAAGGACTTTGACAAATTATTTTCCGAAAAAATGAAAACAGCCGGGGCGCCGGATTTCAGCGATGCCGACTGGCAGCCGCTTTCACAACGGCTCGACAGTTGGCAACGCCGCAGATGGGGCCTCCTTCCCCTGTGGTGGCTGGGCGCCCTGTCGGGTTTGCTGCTGTTTTCCAACGCGTTTTGGTGGTTTACCTGGCGGGAATCGAATGATCACCTGGCCAGCTTGCTGCAACAAACGCTGGAGACACGCGAACAAGCGTCCATTTCTTCTTCTGATACCCTTTACCGCACAGTGGTTGTACATCACTACGACACCATCTACCGAACCCTTGTGCTTCGACCTGAACTGGCAGCAGGGCTCTCAGCGACTGGTGATGGCCTGGCCACTGAAAGTCAACAAACGCAGCCTGAACTGATTGCCGGTTCGGAGTTCCCTGAAAAAGCTGCCGGCACAGGAAAAATGTCTACCCCGCCGAACGCCTCCAACCTGCAGGCTTCTGCTTTAGCTGACAAGACAACGGCCTTGTCTGACCAGCATTCCGGGATCAATAATGCCCAAAATGCCGTTGCCGGGGGGATTGAAGGCGCTAGAGAAGCAATTTCTGCAGAGGAAATTGCACGCATGCAGGAACCGGTTGCCGAGGTATCGCCGTTGCCACTGAAGCACTTCGGGGAAATTAAGCGCCACCGGCGGGTTCCCATTCCACTGCCGCCACTGGCCGACTGGGAAACGGCAAAACCCAAAGAGAAAAAGCCCTTCCCGCTGACCCCAAAATCCCTTCGCCTCGGTGCCGGAGGTGGGTGGGCTTTGCCCGGCGCAGCAGTTATTGCTTCCAAAAGTGGTACGGCTATCGGCCTGAAAGGAGAAATTGGTTTCTCTGACCAGCTTTCCTTAACTCTTGAAGGCACGTTCAACAAGCTGAAATTCCAGGGCTATGTCTACGATGGAAGCATAGGCTTGCCTGCCCCCAACCCGCCGGGCGACAACTACAATTTTAAATATTTTGAAACGCACAATGCACCAAAACCTATGTTCCAACTGACTGCGGCCATGCGCTACCAGTTCAGTACAGCCCAAAAACTAAGTCCGTTTTTTGGGGTGGGGTTTGCAACACAGTGGCATCCCGAATACGAACTCGAATACGAATACACCTACCAACCCAATGGTTCAGAATTCAGTGAAAATGTAGAAGTTGAAGATTTGGAAAAACCCTTATCGTTCCTGCATTTTGAATTTGGATTGTCCTACAAAATTGCGAAGAGTTGGGGACTTCAGGCAAGCGGTTTTTATGATACAGAAGCGTCCCGAAGCCAGATTGGGATTCCACGTTTGTATGGGCTGAAAACCTTTTTGCTGTATGAATTCTAAAACTGACAGGAAGAAAAAAATAAATCCATCACAAGGCAACCCTTTTCCCGCTTCCCCCGAATTAGGGAGTAGTAATGAATTCAATAAACGCATTGAAACACATGGGAAAAGTAAAGAAAACCAGGTTCCTGGCAGCGATAGCACTGGGAAGCCTGATGTGTGTAGTGCCTGCAGCCTGTACCCGGGAGTACATCGAACAGGTGAACCCAGTCTGCTTTGAAACCGATGTATTGCCGATTTTTCAGTCCAATTGCACCCAAAGCGGTTGTCACAATGCCATTGATCGCGAAGAAGGTTACGATTTCAGCAGTTATGCCGGTATTGTAAACAAAGGCATTGAGCCAGGCGACTACAAAGGCAGTAAAATTTACGAATCGCTTGTTGTGCCGGGTGGAGAATCCATGCCACCTGCGCCTTATGGCCGCCTCAGCGACGAGCAGATTACCACCATTGCACTCTGGATCGAACAAGGCGCCAACAACACCATCAATTGCGGTGATTCCGGCAATTGCGTGACCGACAATGTCACGTATGCAGCTACCGTGAAGCCCATCCTTCAAAAATATTGTACGGGCTGCCATTCAGGTAGTGCGCCTTCCGGCAACATCAGCTACGCCACGTACAATGCCACCCTATCTACCGCGCTGAGTGGTGCCCTGGTTGGTTCGATAGAACACGCTCCGGGATACGTTCCCATGCCTGAGAATGCCAGTAAAATTCCGGCCTGCGATGTCGAAAAAATCAGGCAATGGGTTCTGCTTGGCGCAAAAAATGATTGATTTTCAATAAAATAATAACCATGAAAAAGATTGTAATGCTGGTATCCCTGCTGTTCTCAACGGTTTACCTGGCACAGGCACAAAGCAAATATTTTACCCGCACAGGCACCATCAGTTTCAATGCAGAGGGGGCCATGGACGACAT
>JABWAJ010000332.1 GCA_013361075.1 Saprospiraceae bacterium
GAATATACCGCGCCACCTTGCATGGTTGGCAAAGACACGGTTATCATTTCTTGTGCGCATGCTACCCAAATTACCTGTGACACCGGCATTTATGTTTTTGAAATAGGGTGCCCGGAAAACCTTGATCCTGTTTATCCCATTAGCCTGGCCTGCAATGACTCCGTCTATGTGGGCAATCTGAGTGGCTGGTGGTCACCGGAAATCATACAGACCGCAGAAAACGGAGAATCACGGATTATCCTGGAACCTACAGATGGGGCAGGGGTTTTTTATCGTCCGGATCCTGGCTTTGAAGGCCTCGATTATGTTAAGGTGAGCATTAATTTAGGAGCGGATACTTTGCTGTATCTTTTTCAGGTCTATTGTGATTTGACCGTTGGAAATCAAGAAGTAAGCGCAAAGCCTGTCGTCTTTTACCCCAATCCGGCGGGCGCACAATTGTTGATTCAGGATGCCGGACAATTGCTCGATGCCCGGGTATATAACCAACAGGGACAACTATGCCCGGCGCCGGCAAAAGATAGAGACGGAGGATTTATTATTGAAACAGAGCACTTGCCAACCGGTTTTTATTTTGTGATCATTACAACAAAGCAAGGAACCCGGCTCAGGGGTAGCTTTATAAAGGGCTAATCTGGAACCATCGCTTCCCACAATAAGCTACTTATTGGGAATGCTTTTTGTTTATTTGCCCTTTTTCTTATAACTCAGGTCTTTATTTGGGAAATTGATGAACAAAAGCTGCTCTGTTTTTGTCTTACAGAGATGATATGAAAATTTTCTGCCAATTTTATTTGTTCTAATTGTTAAAACTACGTTATCTTAGCGTCGGTTTTTAAGAGAACCTTAACATTGTCTTTTTTATCCTTCATAATAACAGTCGGGTGATTTCTTACGAGAGCGGGGCATTTTTGCCTGCGCTCTTTTTTATTGCCCATCATTAAGGTAAAACGAACCTGTGGTCTCACATGCTTTTGACCAACTACATTTTATATTTTGCGGTTTACATTAGCTACCTTTGTACCTTCATACAAACAACAAAGAATCACAGTGATTGAGGCAAAGAGCATTTATAAAACATTCGGTTCGTTGCATGTACTGAAAGGGGTTGACCTGAAAATTGAAAAAGGGGAAATCGTTTCCATTATCGGAAAATCCGGGGCGGGTAAAAGTACCCTGCTTCACATTTTGGGAACACTGGACACCGCAACAAAAGGCGAATTGAGGATCAACGGAGAAGCAGTATTTCAATTGACTACCAAGCGATTGGCTGCCTTTCGAAATGCAAATATTGGCTTTGTTTTTCAGTTTCACCATTTGCTTCCAGAGTTCACAGCATTAGAGAATGTGTGCATCCCGGCTTATATCCAAAGACAGTCGGAGTCGGCTGCCGAAAAACGGGCTAAGGAACTGCTGGATTACCTGGGATTGTCGGAAAGATTGGAACACAAACCTTCCCAGCTTTCCGGAGGGGAACAGCAAAGGGTGGCTGTTGCCCGTGCCCTGATGAATCGCCCGGGCGTTGTTTTTGCGGACGAACCTTCCGGCAATCTCGATTCTGCCTCTTCACAGGAGTTACATCAGCTGCTGTTTAACCTCCGGAAGGATTTTAATCAAACATTTGTGATTGTAACACACAATGAAGAATTAGCCAAAATGAGCGATCGCCGCCTTGTCATGAAAGACGGCCTGTTGCTTCAGGAATAAAATAACCATGAAAGCACTGATACTTGTAGATATCCAAAATGACTTTTGCACCGGGGGCGCTCTTGAAGTCCCGCAGGGCAATCAGGTGGTACCTGTTGCCAATGCGCTGATGGGGCAATTTGACCTCGTCGTGGCTACTCAGGATTGGCATCCGGCCAACCATGGCAGCTTTGCAGCCAACCATCCGTGGCGCAAGCCCGGGCAGGTCATCGATCTGAACGGCCTGCCCCAGGTATTGTGGCCCATCCATTGTGTTCAGGAGAGCTTTGGAGCAGAGTTTGTTCAGGCGCTGCAAGTTGATAAAATCGACAAAGTCTTTATCAAAGGAACGGATCCGGAAATTGACAGCTATAGCGGTTTTTTCGACAATGGCCACAGGAAGTCAACCGGAATGGGAGACTTTTTAAAGGAAAAGAAAGTGGAAGAAGTCTATGTCATGGGCTTAGCTACAGATTACTGTGTGAAGTTTACTGCATTGGATGCTGTTGCTTTGGGGTTCAAAACATGGTTAATTGAAGATGGGTGCAGAGGCGTGAACCTTAATCCGGGAGATGTTGATCAGGCCATAACAGACATGCGGTCAGGTGGGGTAGAAGTCTTGAATTCAAAGGAATTGTTGTAGAATATTATCAATAAAAACCAAGCATTATGGTACAGGAAATGGTGTTTTCCTCACAAGAATTGATTGACTTAGAGGATCGCTATGGCGCTCATAATTACCATCCCATCCCTGTAGTTTTGTCGAAAGGGGAGGGGGTACATGTGTGGGACACGGAAGGTAAGCGTTATTTTGACTTTTTGTCGGCCTACTCAGCAGTAAACCAGGGGCATTGCCATCCGCGTATCATTAATGCACTCATTGAACAAGCTCAAAAACTTACCCTTACCTCCCGGGCATTTTACAATGATGTTCTGGGAAGGTACGAACAATACATTACCGAATATTTTGGCTACGACCGCGTCCTGCCAATGAATACCGGCGTGGAAGGAGGTGAAACGGCCATCAAACTCTGCCGCAAGTGGGGCTACGAAGTCAAAGGCATTCCTGCTAACCAGGCAAAAATTGTGTTTGTTACCGGCAATTTCTGGGGACGTACCCTGGCTGCTATTTCTGCTTCCACAGATTCAGGCAGCACGGCCAACTTCGGCCCGTACATGCCAGGTTATCTACTCATTCCTTACAACGATCTTCAGGCACTGGAAATGGCGCTTAAAGATCCAACCGTAGCCGGATTTATGGTGGAACCAATCCAGGGAGAAGCCGGGGTTGTCGTTCCCGACGAGGGCTATCTCCGGTCAGCTTATAATTTATGCAAAGCGAATAATGTACTTTTTATTGCAGATGAGGTACAAACCGGGCTTGCACGAACCGGAAAACTGCTTTGCTGTGATCACGAAGGATTCCGTCCGGATATTCTCATTCTTGGTAAAGCGCTTTCCGGTGGAGTTTTGCCGGTTTCAGCTGTACTTGCCAGTGATGAGGTCATGCTCACCATTCGTCCGGGTCAGCACGGTTCCACCTATGGAGGTAATCCATTGGCTTGTGCCGTAGCAATGGAGGCACTGGAAGTAATTAAAGATGAAGCCCTTGCTGAAAATGCAGCGTACCTTGGGAAAGTTTTCCGTACGAGAATGCAGGAGGATGTGGTGGATAAAACCAACCTGATAACCTTAGTCAGGGGAAAAGGCTTGCTGAATGCCATCGTTATTGACGACGAGGAAGAAGGCGAACTGGGGTGGAATATTTGTCTTAAACTTGCTGAGAATGGCTTGCTGGCAAAACCAACACATGGTAACATCATTCGCTTTGCACCTCCTTTGGTCATGACAGAGGGACAACTACATGAATGTTGTGACATCATTGCCAGGGTAGTTCGCCAATTTGACTAATTTCTGATTAGCTGTTTTGCAAAATATGGCCCAGCGATTGCCCTCTGTTTATTTTTCCTCCAGCACTATCGAAGGCAGGGGGGTATTCACCTACGAACCCATCGAAGAGGGGATGCTGATAGAAATTTGTCCGGCTATTGTAATGCCTGCGGAAGATCTGCCGGTCATTCACCGGACACACCTCCACGATTACTATTTTTTATGGGGACAGGAGGAAAAGCAATGTGCCATTGCACTGGGCTTTGGTTCCCTTTACAACCACAGCTACGAGCCCAATGCTGAATACGTATTCGACTACGAACAGCAGACTATTGATATTTACAGCCTGAAACCCATTGAAGCAGGGGAAGAGATTACCATTAATTACAATGGCTGGCCGGATGATAAAAACCCGGTTTGGTTTCACGATCCGGATTACGATCGCGAAAAGGAGGGGTAGCTTATTCTTTCTTTTTTGTTTTTGATGCCGACTTTGACTTTCGGTGTTCAATCAACCGAAAGCTATCGAAAAACTTCTCTCCCGAAGGATTGAGGTGCCTTTCTTTTCGGGAAACCGTTTGAAGGGCATAATACCGGTCTCCGGCTACAAATGCCCGTGTTTTGATGATGGCATTTCCATCCAGATAGTCAATGCGCCAAATTCGCCCCCTGTGGCCATCCATTTCCCATGCATCGGAATAAACGACTGTTCCCTTAACACTGAAGGCTGCACTTTCCATAGTGGCATGAAAAAACTCGTCCAGCAAGTCAATGGAATCCGGGTGGAAACTTCCCTCCGGATAATCACACCAGCTGATCATGTAGAGCAGGTTGTCCGCAGTTTTGTCTTCTGGTTGGTAAAAATGGACCCGATAGGCCAATGTGCCAAGCGGAGTTTTGATACTGTCCGTTTTTTCGGGCATCAAACCGGGGCTTAGCACCTGAAAACGCCCGTCATAGCTGTTGACAGGCACCCAGGAAGCTAAAGATTGAGCCCAGGCTGGATTCGTGAAAAGTGCTGTGGCTGCCAAAAGAAGGAAGGGGCTTACCCCGGAATTCCGCATTGAATGGATGTATTTGTTGCAAAGAGTGCCAAAAACCAACCAAGGTTGGGTGAATGCAATTTTAATCTTCAGTAATACCCTGTTCCTGCTCTTCTTTTAACCTGGCCTTTCGGGCAATTTTCTGGTCGTTGTTGCTTTCGTAGACAGTATAGTGTTCATACTTCACCGGGTCTTTTTCTACCCAGATGTCTTTTCCTATTTCACACAGCACAATGAGCTCCTGATAGAGTTTATTGCCCTGTTCAATGCGGGTCTCTACGGCAATGTCACGGTCCGAAATTTTATCCTGTTGCACATTCAGGGCATTTTCAAATTCCCGGCAAGCTTCCGTCACCCGATGGATGAGTTGTTCGTTAATGCCTGTATCTGCAAGAAAATCAAGCTGCTGCCGCGCTACCCTGGCTACCCTTCGCCCACAAAACAGCAACTGGGCGTCAGTCATATCGTTCATTTTGGCTGTACCAAATTTGCGATAACGACCACTTCTGTTGCTATACCGCATGGCGACACGGGTCATCACACTGCGAATAGCTGTCTTCAATTTTTCAGCAGCATCGTATTTCTTATCCGTCACAATCATTTGGTCGCCAACCATTTCATCATCATCGGGCAATGCATGGAATTTCCGGCACAATCCCTGAAAGGCTTTAATGCGGTCAGCTCCATAGCCATATTGAGCAAAATAGGCAGCATCCCGTTGTGCGTATTTTATGCGTTCGATGCACTGAAGGTATAAATCTGCATCTGGAAAATTGTGCTGCCGCTGTATAGACTGCTTTTTCATCTTCGTATGATTTTCAATCATTTGCAAAAATAATGCTTCTTTGTTAAAAACAAAAAATTTTAAGATAAAAACACAAAGTGTGTGTTTATCTTAAAAAAAATTTACTCATTCGTAATTTTCTTTCAATATAAAAACAAAAAAAATAAACACTCAATTATGGATAAGTGAAAAAAGCAGATCCCGGTTATTCCGAAATCACAACAAGCCCGGGTTCGAGCGGATGCAGGTGCTCTTTTAACACATGGAAAAAATCCCAGCCATAGGTAAGAAAATAGGGTAGGAGGTTATCGTGCCGTTCCTGAAGACCATTCCCGGGAAATAATTTATCCCGGAGCGCACGCAATTGGTTGACTGCTACCTCATGGCGCTGTTTTTCAGCGCGGAGCAGGCGCTCTTCCAGCTGTTCAAGGCTTTTTAGTTGCTTGGCAGTTTCAGCCAAAACGGTTTTTTCCAGCGTAGGGTCAATGTTTGTTGCTTTCAGGCCAATGCTCCGGAAGGTTTCTTCCAGCGTCTTTTTCTCTTCAGCGAGGCTTAATTCAGCCCCGGCATGAGCCTGAACATACCGCCGGATTAATCCTTCGGTATCTTCCAGCAGGTCTTCGGCGCGAAGGCCAAGTTTATCAATCCGCTTTCCGGTATTCTTGTCTATCCACAAGGCCGAATTGCGCCGCACCAGCATAGGGAAATTGAGGCCAAAGTAGGCAAATTGCGATTTTCGTTCCAGCCAGTAGGCAATTTCACCGCCGCCTCCGACATAAGCCAGATTCGGCAGGATGCATTCCTGATAAAGGGGACGAAGGATGACGTTAGGGCTGAATCGATCCGGGTGCTGCGCCAATTCTTCCAGCAGTTCATCCTTTGTGAAGGAAAAATCTGTATGGAGTACGGTATAACGCCCTCCTTCTTCAACAATACGCTCTCTTAAATTTTCCCGCATGTAAAACAGGTTGATGTTCCGTGCATGAGCCTGGCCAGAAAAACCAGCCGCTTCGAGAGCAGTAGCAGTGGTTTCTACCAATTGGCGGGAAGCCTGTTCCAACAATTCACGGCGCATATACGGCTCAAATTTCT
>JABWAJ010000333.1 GCA_013361075.1 Saprospiraceae bacterium
ACTGAAAAACTGCCAACTGCCAACTGAAAAAACTGCCAACTGAAAAACTGCCAACTGTTCACTCCCCCCCCTGTTTCTCCTGTTTCTCCTGTTTCTCTAACTCCGCCAGCTGAGCTTCCACAATTTTTTCAATGGGTACATCCGTAAAGCTAGCCCTTACCGTTTGATCGCTTTCTTTCCAGATGGTGATGCGCCGGTTGCCATCCATTTTCACGAAAGCCGGGCCACGCTGAGGGTGGTTGATTTCAATAAATCCTTTACCATACCAGCCTTCAAACATCCGGCGCACATCTACCTGCAGGCTGTCTGCAAACAATTCCTTGTTCCAGGGTGCCCACGCATCATAAGTAAAAGCAACTGGCATTTCGTAAACCTTATCTTCCCACAATCTGGGATAGAAATACATTTTACCCGGATGTTTCAGTTCTTTAGGGACGTACTGAACACTCGAGTTATTCATGCCTTCTTTGATGAGTTGTTTTTTGTTCATCTGCCAGCAATGAGCATAGAAATCTTTGCTGCTCATGCCCAGATAAATCCCCAGAAACAACGAGTCGTAACGCTTGCCGCTTGCCAGCTCGCGCGCTTCCATCCGTTTGTATTCAGAAGCCTGGCTGCAGGACCAAAAAGTGGTCAGGGCAAAAAAGACAAAGGGATATAAGAGGTGTTTCATGGTGCGTTTAAAATTTTAGTGTGCGAATATACGCACGTTACCAGATCAATTTTTCTCAAAAGCAGTCATTTTATCGTTGTTCCTGGCTACCAGAATGAGTTGGCGCTTTCCTGACCGGATGGGCTGAATATCCCTGATTTCTCCTTTGACAAAAAATCCGGACGCTTCCGGCAACAGGGGTAAAAAGGAGCCATCGCCGTTGCCCCGCAGGGCCAATCCGTAGCTGGAATCGTAAATACCTACTTCCGGTTTCGTGCGGCAAAAATTTCCTCCCAGCAGCAGGTCAGCTTTGCTGTCTCCATCAAAATCCTGCACCTGAATGGCATAAACGGGTGCTATTTGAGCCTGCATGGGTAATGCCCGCCATTCAAAACGGCCTTTGCCGTCATTGATAAGGCAGCCGCTTTCTAACTGGTAGGCACTTAACACAATCGCCCGCTCTAATTGTTGCGGGGTAAAAATATCCGTGATGGTTTGTTCTTTGTAAGCCGCGTGTTTCAGGTATTTTTTCTTCAGCGAAGGCAGTTGAGCCACAAGATCCTGGCGCAAGACCAGCGGGTAAGACCGGTCACCATTGTACGTACACAGGATGTGTTCTGCTGTACCATTTCCATCAAAATCATTGACATAAAGGGTTGCCGGGCGTTCTGCAGATGCTTTAATGCGGCTGTTTAGTCCGTGGTTGCCCAGCAGGAAATCCGTATCGCCATCGCCGTCAATATCGGCAGCCTCCACACAATGCCAGAAGCCGTTGCTGCCTTCCAGGCCCCCGTTTGCAGGCAGTTCGGTAAAGCCGCGCCCTTGTTTCAACTCATTCCTGAACATCTTTACCGGCATCCATTCTCCAACTACGGTCAGATCGGGGTCGCCGTCGCCGTCAATATCAGACCAGGCCGCATCTGTCATCATACCGCTTTTGAGCAATGCAGGGGCCAATTGTTGGGTTACATCCGTAAAATTGGCCTTGCCGTCATTTTGCAATAAGTAGCCGTTGACCGGAATTCCATACAAAAATGGCCTCAGCCGGTTGCCCACAAATAAATCAAGGTCGCCGTCGCCATCGAAATCGCTGGCTTTTACACAAGCGGTACTTTCAAACCGGGAAATACCCGGAGCAGGTGACATGCGCTTGAAATTACCTCGCCCATCGTTCAGATAAAGGCGGTCCAACAGGGCATCAGCACTCGACGGAAATTCATTGCTGCCGCTGGCTACGTAAAGATCCTGGTCACCGTCGCCATCTGCGTCAAAAAACAGGCAGTCGGTATCTTCGGAAACTTTATCCGCTTCAAAAACCGCCTGGTTGGTTTGCTGAAACCGGCCATTGGACTGTTGTACAAACAAGGCCCCGGCGGCGTCTTTGGCACCGCCAATGTAATAATCCTCCCGCTTGTCGCCGTTCACATCGCCAACACATATTTTGGGGCCTTCCGACGAGAGCATGTGAAAAATCAACCGATCCCGGTCGAAATCCACGAAAGCATTTTCGCGGTGCTGCCAGTTGATGCCAAGCGCAGCGCCTGTTTCTGAAAACACCGGTTTTGCCTTCGCCGGGCGGTTAAAAACAGCATTGCCCGAGTCGGCTTGTTTTAACGTCAAAAATTGGTCGGCAGGCACAGCTGACAACCGGGTCATTCGGCCATCCGGCCATAAAACGGCCAGCGAATCGGCCTGCGTGGCAGTGCCCAGCCCAAAGTGAAGCCGGTAATCCACACAGGATTGGAATCCGCGCATGGGGGCAATTTCCTGGTACAGGGTTTGGCCTCCGGAATAAAGGGTCACCTGCGCCCCAGCTGCAAAGGTATTTTTGCCTTCGCCTTTCAGTGTCAGGTTCAAAAAATGGTGCTGGCTTTTTTTCTGTTTCACTTCACTGCGATAGACAAAAGGGGGCATGTTGACGTTGTTGACCACAAGGTCAAGGTCGCCGTCGTTGTCTAAATCCGCATAAGCCGACCCGTTGGAAAAGCCCGGCGTGCCTAAGCCCCAGGCTATGGCTTTGTTTTCAAAGGCAAGGCCGGATGCGGTTGGGTCACCGGGGATTGCCCCTTTGTTGACAAACAAATAATTGGGAAGGGGCTGTGAAGGAATGGTATCAATCATTTGTTTGATAACTGCATTGTCGCGACGGAGGATGTTTCTGATGGTATTGGGATCAGAGTAAAAATTGATGTAATCCTGATCGGTGAGGTCTTTGAAAATGCCATTGGCAACAAAAATATCTTTGAATCCGTCGTTGTCAAAATCTGCAATCAAAGCCCCCCAACTCCAGTCGGTCCCATGTACACCTGCCATTCGGCTGATTTCACTAAACTGGCCATTGCCCCGATTCAGTTGCAATACATTGCGGGCAAACTGGTGGTAATACCCGTTCTGAACATTGATCTGGTATTTGTCCCAGTTTTCAAAAACTGTTTTGGTTTTCATGCGGGCGTCGTCTTCCGGCAACATTTCGGTGACAAAAATTTCCGGGTAGCCGTCGTTGTTCACGTCGGCCATATCAGCCCCCATCGACCCCATACTGATTTCGCGAAGGTGCGACTCCAGGGCTTCTGTGAAGGTGCCGTCATGGTTGTTGAAATACAGGTAATCGCGTTCAAAAAAATCGTTCGACACATAAATATCCGGCCATCCATCACGGTTGACATCGCCAATGGTGACGCCAAGGCCAAAGCCGATCGCGCTGCCGTAAATCCCTGCGGGCTCACTTACATCAGTGAAATGGGTACCCTCATTTCGGTAGAGTTTGTTACCACCGGAAGTATCCCGTTTCAACCGCTGGTCTTTGATGAGGTCATACCCGCCCACTGGTCGCAGCGAGTTGTTGAGCAGGTACATGTCGAGATCACCATCTTTGTCGTAGTCAAAAAATGCTGCGTGGGAAGACAAGCCCACATCCGCAATGCCCCAGGTTTTGGAAGCTTCGGTAAACGTAAGGTCACCATTGTTGATGAACAACTCATTGTGGCGGTTTTCACCAATGGGGGCCCCTGACTTACACACGTAAAGATCAAGCAGGCCGTCGCCGTTCACATCGGCGATGGAGACACCGGAAGACCAAACCCCTTTGCAGGCAACTCCGGCTTTTTCGGTAATGTCTTCAAATTGAAAATTGCCTTTATTGAGGTAGAGTTTGTTATCGGCCTGGTTGCCGCAAAAATAAATATCGGCCAGGCCATCGTTGTTGATATCGCCTACCCCTACCCCTGCGCCGTTGTAAAAATTGCGGTAGGTATAGGCATTAAATTCTTCGGTATGCTGGAGTTGGTTAAGAAAATCTATGCCGGTAATCTCCGG
This sequence comes from Saprospiraceae bacterium, assembly GCA_013361075.1. Lineage (GTDB taxonomy): Bacteria > Bacteroidota > Bacteroidia > Chitinophagales > Saprospiraceae > JABWAJ01. The sequence continues at coordinate 3,968 of JABWAJ010000333.1, forward strand.
CGGTAATTCCGTAAACAAGGCATCTTTTGGCGGCACGAGGGAGCCTTTTTTTTCCTTACAGGAAACTGCCAGAAGGCCGGTCAGCAGCAAAAAAACAAACAGGTAATTTAAGCGCATAGGCGACAGACATTTGTACAGAGAACTTTGCCCAAAGGTACGATGCGTGCAGTAGGGAAAGAAAAAAAAAGAGGCTGTCTATGAAGGGCAAAACCGTTCGGCGTTCGCCGGGTTGGTTTTGCCTTTTTAGACAGCCTCTATGGCTTAGAATCTGTAAAGATTCAAATACATCAATTAATAGCCCGGGTTCTGCACCAGACGCGGGTTAGCATTGATTTGCTGAGCAGGAATCGGGAAGATGCGTTTTGTCGGACCTGAAACCGGTTTGAATTGGCGGGCATCGCCGTATTTTCCAAAACGGATCAAATCCTGACGGCGCCATCCTTCGTAGAAGAATTCGCGGCCACGCTCTGCCAGCAGGTTGTCTGCCGTAAGGCTTCCGAATGCCGGAGCGCCTGCACGGGCACGAACCTGGTTCACCAATGCCAATGCATTCGCGTCAGCGTTGTTTTTGCGGAACAAAGCTTCTGCCTTCGTCAACACAACATCGCTGTAGCGGAGGATTGGGAAGTCGTTGGCTAAGTTTGGCGTAGCTCCCTGTGCATACTGGAATTTACCAACACGGGCACCAGCCTGGCGAAGTGCATTCGGGAAGTGCTCATTGATTTCCGGCGTAAACGTCAGCGGCTGACCATCCGGGTCTCCTGCTTCAGCACCAGCGTCAATCAAACGCGTACCATCAGCAGCAAACTGAGGACCAGCGAGGAAGTTACCCCGAACACCCTGATTGCCATAAACACCTTTACGCTTGTCTACATCTTCGTAAGAATCGTAGAACTCCTGCAGGGTGCAATAACCATTCCAGGGCTGATCCTGCAATTTGAAGGTAGCCTGGCTGGAATAGTGCAACGTCATTTGAGCTAAGTTAAAGCCCTGAGCATTCTGCTCATCGTAAGGAATAACGAACACATTCTCGTTGGAACCGGCGTTGTTCGTATTGAAGTTTGTGAAATAATCGCTTTCCAAAGAATACGCTCCGGAATTGATTACTTCATCGCAGGCTGCAATAGCAGCATCCCACTGTGCTGTACCGGTGTAAACTTCGGCGTTCAGATACAGTTTGGCTTGCAGCGCTTTGCCTGCGTAGTAGTTCATACGAGCATACGTCGAACCGTCTTTTTTACGAGCTAAGTTCGGAACGTTGGCGTTCAATTCGCTTTCGATGAAAGCATAAACTTCCGCACGCGACTTAGTCGGCGGGTTGGCTTCTGCTGTAGAGAAGCTGGATACGATTGGCACGTTGCCGTAAGCATCCAACAACCAGAAGTAGAACAGAGCACGCAGTACCTTCACCTCACCGATGAAAGCAGCAGCCGTTGCAGCTTCAACTTTACCGTCAGCAACCAGCTGATCAAACAAGTCAATCACGCGGTTACAGTTGTTTACTCCACCAAACAGGAAGTTCCAGCCGTTGTTGACGGATTCTTCTGTGGGTGTGTATTCATGACGGTGAACGCGCAACCACTGGCCGCCGTCAAACCAGTCGGCACCGCGGTGCGGGATCATAATTTCGTCAGAAGAAACTTCCTGCAACGAAAAAATACTGTTGTGGTTGGCCCAGCCATAAAGGCTGGTATAAGTGGCGCCCAGGGCAGAGATAAATTGCTCCTCTGTCGTTGGGAAATTAGCGTCGGTCAATTGGCCGTAGACTTCTTCATCCAGGTTCGTACACGACTGGGTAAAAGGAGTCAGGAACGCCAACATCAAAAGCGCTTTTCCAAAAAAAGATGTTTTATTGATCATAACGTTCATTTTTGAAAGAACTAACGATGATTAGAATCCAAGGTTCAATCCAAAGATGATCGAACGGGTTCTGAAATAGTTATTCCGGCGGTCATGGCCAGGATACAGCGGGTCCGGGTTGAATTCGCGAGGTGCGAAACCACCGTTGTCTGCTCCACCTGGGTCAGCATAACGGACAGAAGGATCTACACCAGTGTAATCTGTGATGTAGAACAAGTTTTGGCCCGACAGGTACAGGCGAAGCTTCGAGAAGCTGCTGCCTGCTGGCAATTTCAGTGTGTAACCCAATGTTGCGTTATCCAGTGCAATGAAAGAAGCATCTTCCACATAGTAGCTGTTGAACGCTGGCGTAGCCGTCAGGTTTTCGTTGAAATATTCGGTCACAACCAAGTTCTCAATCGTCCGTGAACCCAATGGTTCGTAGAACGTCCGGAAGCTGTTGATCAGGCTGTGGCCAAATTCACCACGCAGGAAGAAGTTGAAATCAAAATCACCGAAAGTGAAGGTGTTGTTGATACCCAATGAGAAATCTGGCAAACCGTTGCCGATTACTGATTTGTCTTTGTTGTCAATAACGCCGTCACCATTGAGGTCTTTGTATAC